>CAVDQP010000005.1:5660-21602 GCA_963611245.1 Holdemanella biformis | reverse complement strand
CCGATCATCACACCGTCAATTTCTTTGTTTTTTGGTGTTTGCTTCCTAAAAACAGCTTAAACTTGTTTGATTTCCGTTTCTTTTGCTTTCAAAATATCATCAATTGTTTTGATAGAGGCGTCAATGATTTTTTGCACTTCTCCTTCATAGCGTTTTAAATCGTCTTCGGAAATTTCCGAAGCCTTTTCGCTTGCCTTTAATTCGTCCAAAGCGTCACGACGAATATTGCGAACGGACACGCGAGCCGTTTCGGCGAACTTACCCCCGACTTTAATCATTTCCAAACGGCGTTCTTCATTTAAAGCCGGAATCGGAATACGGATTAAAGAACCGTCGCTCATGGGATTCAATCCCAATCCGGCATTTGTAATCGCTTTTTCAACCGCCTTGACCATATTTTTATCCCACACTTGAACGCCCAATAACCGCGCTTCCAAAACGCTGACACTGCCGACTTGATTTAACGGCACCATAGACCCGTAAGCGTCCACCACAACCGTATCCAATAAAGAAGTGCTGGCTCTGCCGGTTCTTAACCCGCTTAAATCCTTTTTCAACACGTCAATCGTTTTTTGTATGCGCGCTTCCGCTTGTGTTTTTAATTGTGAAAAATTCATTTATCTTCTCCTGTTTGATTCATCATCGTATAAAGTCCTTCCCCGCGGATAACCGACAAAAAAGCGTTTGCCCGATGTTGGTTGAAAACAAACGCGGGAATATTATTTTTCTGCAAAATTTCAACGGCCGTTCTGTCCATGACTTTCAAATTTTCATCTAACGTTTTTTGATAAGAAACGGTTTTTAAAAAGCACACGTCAGGATATTTTTTAGGGTCTTTATCATACACGCCGTCCACCTGAGTTGCCTTAAAAAAAGCGTCGCATTCCATTTGAGCCGCTCTCAAAGCGCCGGCCGTGTCCGTTGTAAAATAAGGCAATCCTATGCCGCCTGCGAAAAGAACAACACGACCGTTTTTCAAATCATCTAAAGCCTTTTGACGATTAAAAGCCTCCGCGACGCCGACGCACGCCACAGCGCTGTGCAAGCTTACCCGCACGCCTTTTTTGGAAAACACATTTTCCAAAGCCGTCGCATTCATCAGAGTCGCCAACATACCGACGGTGTCCGCCGCCGGACGGTCCAACCAATTGCCGTATCCCTTCGCGCCTCTGAAAAAATTGCCGCCGCCGGTTACCAAACACACTTCAACCCCTTGCTGCATCACGGCTTTAATATCCTCGGCCAAGGACAAAATCGTCGGCATATCCAACGGTTCTTCACCGTCGGACGCCAGTCCTTCGCCCGAAATTTTCAATAAAACCCGTTTATACGGCAGGGGGCTGTGTGTGTCCATTTTTCACTTCCTTAAACTAAAGAGAAAAACAGATTATTTTGCAAGCTGCTTTGAAACCTCTTCGGCAAAATCCTCTGATTTTTTCTCAACGCCTTCTCCTAAAGCATAACGGACAAAGCCTTTAATTTCAATCGGCTTTCCGAAAGTTTTAGCAGCTTCGGCGACAACATCTTTAATCTTTTTATCCGGATCCATAATGAACGCCTGTTCCAAAAGAACAACTTCTTCATAATATTTACGAATCCGACCTTCAATCATCTTTTCAATAATATTTTCGGGTTTTCCGGACTGTCTGGCCTGTTCGGCATAGATGCTTCTTTCATGTTCCAAACTGGCGGAATCCACGCTGGCAATATCCAAAAATTTCGGTGCCGCCGCCGCAATATGCATGGCGATTTTCTTTGCCAGTTCCACCAAATCTTCTTCCGGCGCTTGCGATTCAATACCGACCAAAACGCCGATTTTTCCAAGACCCGCGGCCATCGCGTTATGGATATAACTGGCGACAACACCGTTTTGAACTTCCAACTGCGCCACACGACGAAGGTTCATATTTTCTCCGATTTTAGCAATTAAGGCCGTCAAATGCGCGTCAATGGTCTTTCCTTCTTTTTCATACGCTTTCAACATTTCAACATCGCTGCATTGCGGATTTTTAAGGGAAATATCCACCAAATCGCGTGTAAATGCTTGAAATTCTTCATTACGAGACACAAAGTCCGTTTCGGAATTCAGCTCAACCATAGCGCCTTTTTTCCCGACAGTCGTCACACCGATAAGCCCTT
Organism: Holdemanella biformis; assembly: GCA_963611245.1. Lineage (GTDB taxonomy): Bacteria > Pseudomonadota > Alphaproteobacteria > CASFRQ01 > SAAU01 > CASFRQ01. The sequence continues at coordinate 19,463 of CAVDQP010000005.1, read as the reverse complement.
GCGCCGCAACACGGCCGGCTTTTTTCTCTGCGACGGACAACCCTTTCTTACGCAACCAGTCGATTGCTTCTTCCAACACACCGTTTGTTTCATTCAGTGCCTTTTTGCATTCCATCATACCGGCACCGGTTTTTTCTCTCAATTCTTTCACGAGAGCCGCTGTAATTTCTGCCATTTTTTCATTCCTTTTTTCTGATGAAGAGGAAAATCCTCTTGAATTTTATTGTAATGATTTAAACTTTTTTAACCTTGCACACCGTTTTTAAACCTTTTATCGGCTTTTTTGTTTTTTGAACAAGGGAAACTTTGAAAAAAGGACGGCGACTCTGTAAGCAGAGAAGCCGCCCCCTTTTTAACAAAAGCCCGCCTTTTAGGCGTTAACGGTTTCTTGCTGTGTTTGTTCTTCAACAGCTTCTTCAGCTTCTTCCACGACTTCTTCCGCCTGTTCGACTTCGACCGCCGTATCGGCCGCGACATCAGCCACGGCGCCGACATCAACGCCGGCCGCAATCATTTCAGCCTGAATACCGTCCAAAACAGCCGAGCTGATAAGATCGCAATACAGGTTAATCGCGCGAATGGCATCGTCATTGCCCGGAACAGGATAGGTAATGTTATCCGGATTGGAATTTGTATCGCAAATCGCCACCACCGGAATACCCAATCTGTTCGCTTCGGAAATCGCTAAACTTTCCTTCATCGTGTCAATAACAAACACAATGTCGGGATGCCCGTTCATTTCCTGAATACCGCCCAAAGAATTGTAAAGTTTTTCTCTTTCACGGGACAGATTCATTTTTTCTTTTTTGGTCAAACCTTCCAACTCGCCTTTTGCTTCGCGTGCGTCAATTTCCTTCAATCTTTTAATGGAAGAGGAAATTGTTTTCCAGTTTGTCATCATACCGCCCAACCAACGGTGATTGACATAATATTGTCCGCATCTTTCGGCCGCGGCTTTAACAGGTTCCTGCGCCTGTTTTTTCGTGCCGACGAACAGAACGCGACCGCCTTTAGCGGCGACTTCGCGCACGGCTTCCATTGCGCGATGCAACATCGGCGCCGTTTGAGCCAAATCAATAATGTGAACACCGTCGCGAACGCCGAAAATATACTTTTCCATTTTCGGATTCCATCTGCGGGTTGTGTGACCATAGTGCACGCCAGATTCAATCAGCTGGCGCATTGTAAATGTCGGGAGTGCCATAGTATAATCCTTTCTTCTCCGGTTAATCCTCTGCGGAAACAGTGTCGTCCGACCCAAGGCCGGAACCGGAGCGTTTTTCAGCCGCCTTAAAAAAGCAACCGACAAACGCGCGTCTCCGCATGCGTAATACAGAGTTCCTTTTATCTTGTTTTTTATTTAAAAGCAAGCGTTTTCTTTCATTTTTTTTACTTTGTTTTTCTTGAGAAAAAAACGAAAAACAAACGTATCAAAATCAGGAAAGCTCTCCGCTCATCACGTCAAACAGAAAAGAACTTTGACTTTCAACCAGCTCTGCGTCTTCGGCCTCAACCATAATCCGAATAATCGGTTCCGTTCCGGATTCGCGGATAATCAAGCGACCTTTTTTATCCAACGCCTCTTGCGCGGTTTGCAAGGCCTCTTTGACTTTTTGCGACTGCAATATTTTTTTGACCTCTTCTTTATCTTTGGCTCTGACATTTTTCATCACCTGAGGAAAAGGCTGAAAACAATGCATAACCTGACTGGCTTTTTTACCCAAATCAACGATAGCTTTACAAATATGCAACGCCGCCAACAACCCGTCGCCGGAAGAAGTATAGTCCAACAGCACCAAATGTCCGGAAGATTCACCGCCGACCTGCGCTTTTATCTGCCGCATTTTTTCCACGACATACCGTTCGCCGACCTGAGTTCTTTGTAAAAACAGACCGTGTTTTTTCAATTCTTCTTCCAAACCTAAATTGGACATTACCGTCGCCACCACACTTGTTGACGACAGCTGACCTGATTTTTGCATTTCCAACGCCAAAGCGCCTATCAACTGGTCTCCGTCGGCCACTTTTCCCGTTTCATCGGCCATAATCAATCTGTCGGCGTCGCCGTCAAAAGCCAAACCGACATCAACGCCCAATTCCGTCACCGCTTTGGAAATACTTTCAGGATGCGTGGCGCCACACTGTTCATTGATATTGATTCCCGTCGGCCGGTTATTGACAACAAAAACTTCGGCGCCTAACCTGCGGAACACCTTTTCGGCTAAAGCGCTTTGTGACCCGTTTGCGCAATCCACCGCCGCTTTTATTCCTTTGAAAGAAACGCCCTCGCCTAAAGAATGTATCAATCGGCGCATATATTCTTCCGAATAATCCTTTTCAAAAACGCGCCCGATTTCATCAGGACCCGCCAAATACGCATCTAAAGATTCTTGAAAAAACAACTCTTCGACTTGAGAAATCATCTCGTCTGTCATTTTAAAAGAATCCGGTCCGAAAAGCTTGATTCCGTTATCCGCATACGGATTATGAGACGCCGAAATCATCACACCGAAAGCCGCCTTGAAATAAAGCACCGAGGCCGAAACGGCCGGCGTCGGCATCACGCCTATTTTATAAACATCATACCCGACGCTGTTCAATCCGGCACATAAAGCCGCCTCCAACATATCTCCGGAAATTCTGGTGTCTTTTCCGACAACAACGACAGGCCTTTTTTGACTTTTTTGATCCATATCCTGAGAAAAAGAATTATTTTGTTTCAAAATGCTGTCCGGCACAGGTTTTGTTTTTTTAAAAACAACGCCGACCGCCTGTGCCAGTTTTAACACCTTTTGAACCGACAACCTGTCACTGTTTGCCTGTCCTCTCATACCGTCCGTTCCGAAAAGTTTATTTGCCATTTTACCTCTTCCTTGTTGATTTAAACTATTTTTTCAATTTCATTATTTTTTATTTTCTTGATTTTTTTGCTCTTTTTGTTCTTCCGTCTGTTGTTTTTCCATAGAAGAACCTTCTTGCCGAATATCCCGAGCCGGTGTCAACACGGCCATTTTTTCATATAAGCTTTGTGCCTGAGGAAAAAGAATTTTATATAAAACACTGACAAAAGACAGGAAAAAAATCCAAAAAACAAAATCAAAAACCCAACCGATTGATTTCGATTGAGCCAAAAACGCCTCCGAGGATAACGATACCCCCGAAAACAAAGATTCAAACACAGCGCTTAGAAAAGTTAAAAGAACAACCATCAAAAAAACGACCAAAAAACCGGCCAAGATAGATAAACGACACGCTCCTGTCACCTTCCAAGCTTTTTTGACGCTCTGCCATGTTTTTTGTTTTAAAAGAACGGCCTCGGGTAACGCCGGCAACAGTCTTATCATCACATAGAACATCAGCGCCGAAAAAAAGCCGCCGCCGAATATCCGTCCGTAAAGAGGTGTCAATCGGCCACATGATTCACACGGCATTCCCATCAATATTTGAGAAAGTCCCACCACGCCGAGTAAAGTCGGGAAAACCACAAAGGCCGTCAAAGAAAAAAAGTAATTCAATTCCATAAAGCCGAACGGAAATCTTTTCTTCTTTTGTTCAAAAGACAAACCTAAAGCCAACATCACCCCTAACAACGACAAGAGCAACACCTTTAAAACCAACCGATAAGACAGTTGTTCTTCCGAAAAAGAATTGTAACCGAAAACATACAGCGCATACAACACGCACCACGGCCAGATCATTTTAATCAATTTCACCGGATTAAAAACAAACCCGAAAGTTTCTTTGATTAAAGATTTCAACATTTTTTACCCTCTTCACACTTTTAAAACACGCAGAGAAAGATTTTATTTTAGCTTGTTTTCAAATAAAATCAACCTTTGACCGGAAAGCAGAAAACTTTTTTCGGTCTTTAATTTTCTAACTAATCTCCGTTACCTCCGAAATATTTTGCAAGTCCGACATCAATTGCGCGGAAAAACGATACGCCTCCGGCAATTTGATTTCCACATTAAAACGGGGGGTCTGTGCAACCAAGATGATTTTTCCACGGCCTCCTTTATACCCTTCCAACAACGTTTTCAGCTTCGGCACGGCTTCTTTTTTTTCAAAGCGCACCATCATCGTATCCGCCGCGTGCGCCAAAACCTCCTCCAGATAATCCACGGACAAAAGCATCAATCGAGGACCATCGTCGTCCGATTCGGCACGCTCCGCCCGCACGGAAAACAACAGCGGCTTTCCGGATTTTAATTTTTCCTTACTTTGCGCGTATAATTCCGAAAAACAAATCATATCATAACTGCCCGTCATATCCGACGCCGAAACGAAAGCGAACTTGCTTCCGTTTTTTTGCGAAATTTTTTCACGAACGGCGATGATAATACCAGCCATTTTGACCGTTGTCATACCGGCCATTTGCACTGTTTTTGCCACCTGCGTGTATAAAGAAATCTGAAGTTTTTCAAACGATCTTTCAAACGCGTCCAACGGATGCGCCGACAAATAAAATCCGACAGCCGTTGCTTCCATATTCATTTTTTCCAAATTATGCCAAACCTGTGCCGGCTCCATTTTAAAATCGCTTAAAACCGTTTGTTCGCCGAACAAGCTGATTTGAGAACTTTTTCTTTGCTCTTGCGCCGCCGTGGCAAACTGTATCATTTTTTCCAGATTGGCGAACAGTTTAGCTCTGTCCTTATCCAACGAATCAAACGCTCCGGCTTTAATCAAAAATTCCAAACTGCGCTTATTGACGACGGAAATATCTATCCTATTTAAAAAATCGGGAACAGATTTATAAGGACCGTTTTGCTGTCTTTCTTTTACCAAAGTTTCCATCGCGCCTTCGCCCACATTCTTGATAGCCGCCAACGCATAGCGGATAGATCCGTTTTCAACACAAAAGGACACGCCGGATTTATTCACGTCCGGCGGCAAAATTTTAATCCCCATTTTGACGACTTCTCTTTTGAAAAAGCCCAGCTTGTCCGTGTTTTGCGAGTCCAACGTCATTGTCGCCGCCATAAATTCCACCGGATAATGCGCTTTTAAATAAGCCGTCTGATACGCCACAAGCGCATACGCCGCCGCGTGCGATTTGTTAAATCCGTAGCTGGCGAATTTTTCCATTTTTTCAAAAATCATAGTGGCTTTTTCTTCCGAAACGCCGTTTTTCTTCGCGCCCTCTATGAACAAAACTTTTTGTTCGGCCATGATTTCCTTTTTCTTTTTACCCATTGCCCGACGCAATAAATCGGCGCCGCCCAACGAATACCCGGCCAGAACCTGCGCGATTTGCATCACTTGTTCCTGATAAATCATAATGCCGTAGGTTTCCTTTAATATCCCTTCCAGCATCGGGTGCAGATAATCCGGCTCTTCGCGTCCGAATTTTCGGTTAATATAGCTGGGAATATTATCCATCGGCCCCGGACGATACAAAGACACAATAGCGATAAGATCCTCCATCTTATCCGGTTTCATACTGCGCAACACTTTGCGTAATCCCGTGCTTTCAAGCTGGAACACGCCGGAAGTATCCGCTCGGCTCAATAAATCGTATGTTTCGGCGTCATCTAAAGGAAGCCGGCTTAAATCCACTTTGATGCCTTTTAAGGCGATTAAATCCACCGCTTTTTTCAAAACGGTTAATGTTTTTAAACCCAAAAAGTCATATTTGATAAGACTGGAATCTTCAACATATTTCATATCAAACTGTGTGACAGGCATATCCGAGGACGGGTCTTTATACACCGGCACAATCTGATCCAACGGCTTAGCGCCGATAACAACGCCCGCCGCGTGCGTGGACGTGTTGCGATAAAGCCCTTCCAACTTCAAAGCAATTTCCAACAATCTTTTGATTTCCGGCTCTTTTTCACATTCTTCTTCAAAACCTGTTTCTGTTTCAATGGCTTCTTTTAAGCTGTAAGGTTTGCCTTTTTCGTTCAATCCGTTCGGCACCAGTTTGGACAACCTGTCCACAACGGGATAAGGAATTTGCAAAACTCGCCCGACATCACGGATAACCGCTTTGGCCTGCAACTTACCGAAAGTAATAATCTGCGCGACATAGTCGTGTCCGTATTTTTCCTGCACGTAACGGATTGTTTCTTCGCGCCGTTCCTGACAAAAGTCCACGTCAAAGTCCGGCATATTCACGCGTTCCGGATTCAAAAACCGTTCAAACAACAGATTAAAGCGCAACGGATCAATATCCGTAATCGTCAACGCCCACGCGACAACAGACCCCGCGCCCGATCCTCTTCCGGGGCCGACGGGAATCCCGTGCGCCTTTGACCATTGAATAAAGTCCGCAACGATAAGGAAATATCCTTCAAACCCCATTTGAAAAATAATGCCCAATTCAAATTCAAAACGAGTGCGATATTTTTTGACTTCCTCTTCGGAGCGCCCCTGCATTCTTTTTTCAAAACCTTCATTTGCTTTTTCAAGCAAAACTTCTTTTTCCGTCTTGCCGTGACAGTCATAAATCGGCAAAGCGGGCGGCTTTTTTGAAAGAGCAAAAGCGCATCTTTTGGCAATGACGACCGTATTGGCAATCGCCTCAGGCAAATCATGAAACAGTTCCTTCATTTGCTCTGTGGTTTTAAAATAATGTTCCGGCGTCAACCGGCGACGATTTAATTCGTCAACATAAGTTTTTTCGGCGATGCAAATCAAAGCGTCGTGCGCTTCATACATATCTTCCGTTGCGAAAAAAACTTCGTTTGTCGCCACCAAAGGAATATTCAGATCGTAAGCCATCGCCAGAAAATCCGGCTCTGTTTTTATTTCCGGCGCCATGCCGTGACGTTGGATTTCCATATAAAAACGATCTTTAAAAATGTCTGAAAAAGTTTTTGCCAACGCCTTTGCTTTTTCTTTCCGTCCGTCTAAAAGCAATCGACCGATAGGCCCTTCCGCGCCGCCGGACAGAAGAATCAGCCCTTCGCTGTGTTCTTGCAACTCTTTTAAAGTGATGTGCGGCGTCGGGGTTTTTCCTTCCCCCATATAAAATAAATTAAAAATTTTCAAGATGTTGTCATATCCCGTTTGATTTTGCACAAACAGGACGATTTTATCATACTTTTCTTTATTATCCGAAAAGGCGGTTTCTTTATCCTCCTCTTCTTTTAACAAAAGCTGCGTTCCTAAAATCGGTTGAATACCTTCGCCCATGCAGGAATAAGAAATATTCATCGCGCCGAACATATTGTTCGTATCCGTCATACCGACGGCGGGCATATTATTTTGAATACATAAAGGCACTAAATCCTTTATTTTCAACGCCCCTTCCAACAGAGAATACTCCGTATGGACACGCAAATGAATAAATTCCGGAGTCATTTTTCACCTCTTTATTACCTGTTTTTTTTGTTTTTTGTTTCAACCGATGCTTTGAAAACGAAAACAGCCCTTTGTTTCTTTTGTGCGCCTTGTATACCTTCGATTTCAATTTTTGGCGCGCCTTTGATTTCAAGTCGTTTTTTAAAAACAAGCCGAATGAAACGACTTTTTTAAAAACGCCTTTTCTCTTCCTCCAACAAGCCGCCCTTCATGCGAATACATCTGTCCATTTGAGAAGCCAATTCCGGATTATGAGTCGCAATTAAAGCGGACAACCCCGTTTCCCGCACCACTTGCAATAAAAGATCAAACACCTTCAAAGAAGTTTCCGGATCCAAATTTCCGGTCGGTTCATCAGCCAACAACACTTTCGGTTCATTGGCCAACGCCCGCGCGATAGCTACTCGTTGAATTTCGCCGCCGGACATTTGAGCCGGCCGATGCGTCATTCGGTCTTTCAATCCCATGCGTTCCAGCAAAAAAGCAGCTCTTTGATATTGTTCCTTCGAGCTTTTTAAGGCAATTTTCAAAGGAATCATCACATTTTCAAGCGCCGTAAAATCAGACAACAACAAATGATTTTGATACACAAAGCCCACATAATCCCGCCGTAAAAGCGTCCTTGCCTTATCATTCAGTTTTTCACAATTTTTGCCGTCCAAAACCACTTCACCTTTGGTCGGTCTTTCCAACAAGCCGGCAATCTGTAACAAAGTCGTTTTACCGGAACCGGACGGACCTGTTAATGCCACAACCTGCCCTTTTTGAAGATGAAAATCGACGCCTTTCAACACGCAAAGCTTGTTTTTATCAGTTCCGAAAGATTGCTCTATTCCTTTTAAAGACAAAACGGACGAGGGTTCAACCTTTCCCTGTTCGGGCGAAATCGTTTGAAAAGAAGTTAAAATATCATTCATAGCGCAACGCCTTTACCGGATCTGTTTTGGACGCCTTGTAAGACGGATACAACGTTGCCAAAAACGACAAAGACAACGCCATTACAACCACAATCAGAACCTCTGTTGTGTCCACCTTTGCCGGCAATTTGGATAAGAAATAAATTTCAGCAGAAAACAAATCCCTTCCGGCCAATTTTCCCAAAAATTGACGAATACTTTCAATATGATGGCAAAACAAAAGCCCGAACACCGTTCCGAATAAAGTGCCGAAAAAGCCGACCATCGCCCCGTCGATTAAAAAAACGCGCATCACCGATCCTTTGGAAGCGCCCATCGTCCGTAAAATAGCGATATCCTTTACTTTGTCGTTCACCATCATAATCAAGCCGGAAATCATATTAAACGCCGCCACAACGATAATTAACGTCAGTATCAAAAACATCACGTTTCTTTCCACTTCGATGGCGTTAAAGAACGCTTCGTTTGATTTTTTCCAATCATACGCCCGAGCGTCCGCCGGCAACCTGCCCGCCAAAAGAGGCAGTATTTTTTCTTCCATTCCCATTTGGGGCAAAACCACTTCCAAATGCGAAACGGCACCGTTGGTCATAAACAGCTGTTGCGCTTCGTCCAAAGGCATAAAAATAAAGTTGGAATCATACTCATACATACCGGAATCAAAAGTCCCCAAAACCTGATAACTTTTATACCGAGGAATGGTTCCGAACGCCGTCCGATTACCTTGCGGAGAAATCAACATCACGGAATCTCCGATATACACGCCCATTTTCATGGCCAACCGATTGCCCAGAATAATCTTGTTGCCTTGAAAATTTTCCAATTTTTCGCCGGAATAGCCTTTTTTCAAAACAGACCGATTTTGAAAATCGCCCGCGCGAATACCGCGCACCATCGCCCCTTGATTATAATTGCGATAAGAAGCCATCACCTGTCCTTCCACAATCGGAATCACTTGCGCGAAAGTTTTATCTGCGGATAATTTTTTTTCTGTCGGCGCGGAAGATATGGCGGATTTTTCTGACGTTATTTTTTCCGATTCAAAGGACATTTCTTCTTGTTCGGCAAAGGGGATTTCCAAAACATCGACGCCTTCTTCTTTCAAAAGAAATTTTAAAAGCGCCTCTTTTTCGGCATAATCGCGCAAAACGGGTCCCATCACCGGATACACACCGATATGCCCGTTTATTCCCAGCACTCTTGACAAAAGTTCCTGACGAAAACCGTTCATCACGCTCATCACGATAATCAAGGTCGCCACCCCGATCATAATCCCCAAAAAAGAAAACAGAGAAATAACGGAAATGAACCCCTCTCGGCGCTTTGATCGGAGATACCTGAAAGCCAAAAACCTTTCAAACGCAAATGTCTTAATAAGATCGGGCATAAATCACATCCAACGTTGCTTTTTTACCTGTCAAAAGGCAGACGCCTTCCGTTTTCGACTGTTCAAAAGGAATGCAGCGAATAGTCAGCTTCATTTGTTTTAAAATCTCGTCGGAATTTTCATCACCGCTCCATTTTCCGCGGACAAAGGCGACATTCTTATCGCTTTTGTCTTCCAGAAAAACATTGCTGTTGGCAAAATACGCTTGAAATTCCTCCGGTGTCGTAATATCCGTCCGCGTGTATTTATCCATTCTTTCTTTTGCTTTATGAAACAAAGCCTGTTGCACTTGTTCCAAAAGATCCCCCGCCTGATTGACAAACTCTTCTTTGGCAAGGATTTTCTTAAAGCCGTCCTGATTTATCAAATGGCGGACTTTCACCATGATATTTTGACCGTCCGCGTCCCTGCGGCCGATTTCCAACACCAAAGGAGCTCCTTTGCGTATCCATTCCCATGATTTATCCTGCGCCGGTTTGTCTCGGGTATCTAATTTAACACGGATTTTTTCGCCGAAAGCGGACTTTAAGGACAGCTCTTTTGCCAAAGAGGCGGCATAAGAGGCGACAACCTCTCTGTCCTGTTCTTTTTTAATCAAGGGGATTATCACAATTTGATACGGCGCCACTCTCGGCGGCACCTGCATTCCTTCATCGTCGGCGTGCGACATAATCAATCCGCCGATAAGCCGTGTTGACGTTCCCCAAGACGTCGTATAAGCGTATTCCAACTCCCCTTTACTGTTTTGGAATTTAATATCCGCCGATTTAGCAAAGTTCTGTCCCAAGAAATGAGAAGTCCCCGCCTGCAAAGCGCGCCCGTCCTGCATCATCGGTTCCAAACAATAGGTGTTGACGGCGCCGGGGAATTTGTCATATTCCGGTTTTTTACCCAAAATAACGGGCATCGCCAGAACATCTTCAACCACTTCTCTGTAAACTTCCAACATTTTTTCGGCTTCCCTCTCCGCTTCCTGATAAGACGCGTGCGCCGTGTGGCCTTCCTGCCATAAAAATTCGCGCGTTCTTAAAAACAAACGCGGACGCATTTCCCAACGGACCACATTTGCCCATTGGTTAATCAGCACCGGCAAATCGCGGTAAGATTTCACCCACTTGGCAAAACATTCGGAAATAATCGCTTCCGACGTCGGGCGCACAATCAAAGGTTCTTCCAACTTGGACGCCGGTTCCAATTTTCCGTCTTCGTTTTGAGCCAAACGACTGTGTGTCACGACGGCCATTTCCTTGGCGAATCCTTCCACATGGTCGGCTTCTTTTTGAAAAAAAGAAATCGGAATAAACATCGGGAAATAGCAATTTTCATGCCCCGTTGCTCGGAAACGGTCGTCCATTTCCCGTTGAATGCGTTCCCAAATACCGTATCCCCACGGTTTAATCACCATACACCCAGGAGAAACGGAAGTTTCCGCCATATCCGCATTTGCAATAACATCTTGATACCATTGAGGATAATTTTCACTTCTTTTTGTCAACACTGCCATTTTTACTCTCTTTTTTCTTTCATCAGATTAAAATTTTATAAAATTTGCAAAAACTTGCCTTTTAAAAGATGGTTCAGTTTAGAAAATTTTTTTTTCTTTTGCAAGAAATATCAAGACGATTTTTCTGCTTCTTTGCTTTATTTTTCTCTTGACATTGACTTGACAGCGAACGAATAAGAAAAAGATATTTTCAATTCCCCTCTTGATTTTTAACTTTTTTGATTTCATATCTAAAAAAGAACACGAAAAAACATCGTATTGAAAGGGGAAAAAATGACTCACAATCTGGAAAATTTCGAAACAGACGCCGGCGTGTCCATCAACGAAGGACTGCGTTCTTATATGATGAGCATTTACAATTATATGTTCGGCGGTCTGATTTTAACGGCGCTGACGGCGTTTATGGCGTCGCGTCCGTCCGTTTCACCGCTTTTCTTTAATAAAATCTCGGAAAACAATATCGGCTTTTCTTTGTTAGGGTGGATAACCTTGTTGGCGCCTTTTGGACTTATCTTTATGTTTCCGTCCGCGTTGAGAGAAAAAAACGTCGGAAAAGCCCAATTTTTATTTTGGACTTTTTCAGCGTTAATCGGCGTTTCCTGCAACACGCTTGTTCTTTTTTTTTCAGATGCCCAAATAACCAACGCCTTTGTGATTTGCGGCGCTATGTTCGCAGGCATGAGCCTTTACGGATACACGACCAAAAAAGACTTATCCGGCGTCGGTTCCTTTATGACAATGGGGTTGTGGGGCGTTATTTTAGCCTGCTTGGTTAATCTTTTTCTCAAAAGCGGCACCATGAACCTTGTCATTTCCCTTATCACGGTTGTGATTTTTGTCGGTTTAACCGCCTACGACACGCAAAAAATGCGCCTGTTGTATCGGGAAGAAGACAGCAAAGGTAATCAAGTTATCGCTATTTTCGGTGCTTTGGAACTTTATTTGGACTTTATCAATCTGTTCCGTCAAATATTATATTTGACAAGCGACAGAAAATAACCGTCCGCGCCTTTCTTTTCGCCCGTTTTTTTAAAGAGACTTTTTGAAAAAAGCGGGCGATAAAAAGCGGTTTTTGAAAGAAAAAATTAAAAAACGCGGCAACTGTCGTTCACTTTTTCAAAAAAGAGGCGTCAAAACGCGTTAAACGCAAAATGTCTTCCGGCGTTTCACGAATAGCCTGTTGTGCTTGAAACGGCGTTTGCCGAGCGGAACCGAAAGGATAAATTTCCGAAAGCGGATAGAAAAAAAATCGACCTTCTCCCCCGTTGTTTTCCTGAACGGGACACAAAGCCGGCAAAAAAGAAGTTAAAAGAACCGCTTCGCCGAACAGGTGATGTGCGCCTTTTAAATTCGGCGTGAAATCCACCCGCGGCAAAACTTTCAAAACATGGCTGATAAAAGCCTGCTCGCATGCGTTTTGCACCTGCGGAATATTTCTTTCGGGCGGAATATACGGAAAAGCGTAAAGACCGGCCAACGTTGTGTCTTTTGATAGTTGAAACGGCTTTGCGTAGGCTTCGTAAGTATACCCGACGTCCATTTTGAATCCGTCATGAAAATCCGTTCGGACGATTTCAGAGGCCAGATACGCGAAAAAGCTGTCTATCCATTCGGATAAAAAAGCTTCTTCCTGTTCTTGTTGCAATCCGTGCACCGCGGAAACTTTTCCCGAAAATTTGGTTGTTTCTTCCACAAAACGACGAAAAGAGGCGTTTTTCAAAAAATCATAGCTCCACCAATCTTCTTGAGAAAAAACAAACGGACAAAGAAGAAAAGGAACCATTTGTCGTGACAACTGCAAAGCCGCCAACGCCGACAAAAGAAAATTCGTGCCGAGAACCAACACTTTTGTTTGAAAAACTTCCTTGCTGATGCCGTAAGGAAATTTGTTTTTTTCCTCTTTTACAAAAGGAATCGTATCGGAAAAAACACTTTTTAACCGCCACGACGACACATCGGGCAACGGCCAATGTTCTTGGATAAACTTTTTTTGTCCGACAGGCAAAGACAACACATTTTGAGGTTTCATTTTTTTAATCCGCGTCTTGCACTTGCTTTAAAGTATCCGTCAAAAAGGCGTCAAATTCACGCGCACCGCCAAAGATTTCTTCAAACACCGTTTTTACCTTTTCAATCAATTTTTGCGTCTGTTCACAATCAAAACGCATTTCCCCGTAAGTGGATTTGAAAAAATCCCGCACCGATGGCAATTCCCCTTCCAGCAAAGAGGTGGTCGGAATTTTCATTTTTTGCTTGAAGAAAAAAGTCAAAATGCCGGATAAAGGAAACAACAACCCCGAAAAATCCTTTGCATTGAAATAGGCTTTGGCAAAAGCTTTCAGCTGTTCATCATTGAAACAGCCCGAATCGTCCGGCAATAACGCCACGGAAAACCGACCGAAAGACGCTTGCACCATCAACGTTTCGACATCGGGCTTTTCCGCAAAAGGAATTTCCAAAATCTGCGTGATTTGATCCACAGAGCAACCGACCAAAACATCAAGCACCGTCTCGTCCAACAAACCGTCTTGCGTGAACGCGGCGCGAAAAGAAACACACTGCAAATCAGAAGGCGGCACCGTTTCGCACACATCGATTTCCGTATGAAAAGCCTGAACGGCAGAACTTTTCACGACATCAGACCATTTCATTTTTTCCCTCCTTTGTGACCGTCCATCGCCACCTTG
>CAVDQP010000005.1:474-5650 GCA_963611245.1 Holdemanella biformis | reverse complement strand
ATGGCTCAAAACATTGCCTGTTTGAATGGCAGCGATAAAAATTCCCTCACTGTTTATTTTAAAGAGATTTCAAAATTTCCGATGCTGAGCGCGGAAGACGAATATATGTTGGCGCGTCGGTATATTGATTACAACGATTTGGACGCGGCGCATAAACTGACAACCGCTTATTTAAGGTTGGCGGCGAAAGTGGCGCTTTCTTACCGGCATTACGGGTTGCCTATCGCCGATTTGATTTCGGAAGCGAACATCGGCCTGATGCAAGCCGTTAAAAAATTTGATCCGGAAAAGGGGAATCGGTTGGCCACTTACGCCATTTGGTGGATTAAAGCGGCGGTTTCCGAATTTATCTTAAAGACATGGTCTTTGGTAAAAATCGGCACGGTCGCCACGCAAAAACGGTTATTTTACAACCTTCATAAAATCAAGGCGCGGTTAGGTTTATACGACAACGCCTCTTTGGATAGCGAAAACGCAAAGAAAATCGCCGACACTTTAAAGGTTTCTCCGAAAGAAGTGTTGGATATGGATCAACGTTTAAATCGCGATTCCTCTTTGAACGATTCGATAGGCGACGACACGGAAACGGATTTTCAAAGCATGTTGGTGGACGAAACGCAAAACACCGAGGAAAACTTTGGTAATTTTGAAGAAACCTCTCAACGGAACAAAGCTTTGTATCAGGCTATCGGCACTTTGAACAATCGGGAACAGGAAATCATCAAAGCGCGGTATTTGAATGAAACACCGGTGACTTTGGAAGATTTAGGCGCTCGATTCGGCATTTCCAGAGAAAGAGTTCGTCAAATTGAAGCGCGAGCGTATGAAAAAATGGCGCAACAGCTGCGCCCGACTTTACAGATGCAAGCGGCTTAACCCTCTTTATTTTTTTGATTAAGACAGACTTTCCATATAAAAAGGAACAGTCTGAAAAGAGGCTTATTGCCTTAAAATTCTTTCATTCTCTTATCTTTAAACGGTGTTTTTAAAAAAATTTTTTATCTTTTAAAACCGGCGTTTGTTTTGCAGAAAAAAGCCTTTTTTTACCCCTGCTACAAAAATAGGTAGGTGCTTTTGTAACACTATCAGATTACGCAAAACTGCGCAAGTGAAATATCTTTTTTTTGTTACAAACCTAGGTACCTATTTTTGTAGCAAAATCGTCTAAAGAAGGAATGAAAATGAACAAGATAAAAGCGGCACTTTTTCATCAATCCGGCAGAAGTATGATTGAAATGCTGGGGGTTTTGGCGATTATCGGCGTTTTATCCGTCGGGGGACTGGCCGGTTACAATATGGCAATGCGCAAAATCAGGATACAACGTTTTGTTGAAGAAATACAAAAATTTGTGCAAGAAGCCTACCTTCTTTATGAAGATTCCGGCTTTCCGAGAGAATCATTTAAACCCCTCACCGGTGTCAGTGATAAAGGGATTCGGGAAGCTATGGCGGTTGTGGACCCGAATATATCGTTAATGAGCTTTCATTTCGGCGCCGGCGATTATGATTTTTATCTGTCTTTTCGCAAATTGCCGATAGACGCGTGCACGGCTTTGTTTGCCTTAGAAATCAAAGACGTTTGTCTTAATGACGGCGGAAGCGGACTCATTCCTCTAAAAGCAAGAAACGACGCCGTTTCTTATTGCCAAAGAACAACGCAATCCGGCGAACAAAATCTTATATTCGGTTCTACTGGTTGTCAGAAAAAATGGGCAGAAATGCCGTAATTTTTAAAGCGCCTTTTTTGATTATTTCCGTCCGAACAGCGCCAATTCGGCCAACGTTTTTAAAAGCGCGGTAATGCCGTTCAAACGGTCTTTCGATTTTTGCCACGTGCGCATAACGGTCAGCCGATAATCGGCATTTAATTTTACGGTTCCCAGTTGGTCTTGAATAAAAGAAATCAATCCCGCGGGATTCGGAAAAGATTTTTTCCAAAAGCTTAAAACCGCGCCTTTCGGACCAACTTCGACTCTTTCCACATTCGCTTGACGCGCCAGAATTTTTAAAGAAACCACCTGAAACAAATTGACCACCTGTTCGGGCAAAGCGCCGAATCTGTCTTCCATTTCCTGCCGCATTTGATGCGCTTGTTCTTCCGTTTGCAAAGAAGCGATGCGATGATACAATTCCATTTTCAACGCCAAATCACCAATGTAATTTTCCGGAATAAGAACAGGAATATCAATGGAAATTTGAGGAGAAAATTTTTCTTCTGTTTCTTCGTGCGGCTTTCCGGCTTTCAAAGCGGCGACCGCCTCTTCCAACATTTTTTGATAAAGTTCGACGCCGACTTCCTGAATATGGCCGGATTGTTCTTCACCCAAAAGATTGCCGGCGCCTCTGATGTCCAAATCCTGACTGGCCAAATTAAAGCCGGCGCCTAAAGTGTCCAGACTTTGCAAAACGGACAGTCTTCTTTGCGCAACCGGCCCCAGTTTCATATTCTGCGGCAACGTCAGATAACAAAACGCCCGCAACTTTGACCTGCCGACTCGGCCGCGAATTTGATACAACTGTCCTAAACCGAATCTGTCCGCTCTATGAATAATCAACGTGTTGACGGAAGGAATATCAATCCCCGACTCGATAATCGACGTTGACAACAGAACATCATATTTTTTTTCAATGAAGTCCGTCATAATCTGTTCCAGCTTTACGGCGCTCATCTGTCCGTGCGCGACGGCGATTCTTACATCGGGAATCAACTCTTGCAAGGTGTGCAACAAAGGCGGCATATCCGAAATACGGGGACAAACGTAAAAAACTTGTCCGCCTCGGAATTTTTCACGCAAAACGGCCTCTTTGATTATGACTCTGTCAAACGGTAAAATATACGTTTTCACCGCCAATCTGTCCACGGGAGGCGTGGCAATGACGCTTAAATCCCGAACGCCTGTCAACGCCATCTGCAACGTGCGCGGAATCGGCGTCGCCGTTAAAGTCAACACATGAACGCCGGATTTTAATTCTTTCAATCTTTCTTTATGCGCCACACCGAAACTTTGCTCTTCATCAACGACCAAAAGCGTCAAATTTTTAAAATCAATATTTTTTGCCAACAAAGCATGCGTGCCGATAACAATATCCACCGTCCCGTTTTTCAGCTCTTCTTTGACGGCTTTAGCTTCTTTGGCGCTGACCAGCCGAGACAACATTTTCACCCGAACGGGAAAGCCTTCAAACCTTTTTTTGAAATTTTCATAATGCTGGCGCGCCAACAAAGTTGTCGGGACAACAACCGCCGCTTGTCCGCCGTTCATAACCACCGTAAAACAAGCTCTTAAAGCCACTTCCGTTTTACCGAAACCGACATCGCCGCATACCAAACGATCCATCGGCCGCCCTAAAGACAAATCTTCCTGCACGTCTAGGACGGCTTTCAACTGGTCGGGCGTTTCCACATAAGGGAACCTTGCACAAAAATCATCGTAAGCTCCTTGCAAAGGAGTGATTTTCGGCACTTTTTTCAAATATCTTTCCGCGGCCAACGCCATCAGTTTTTCCGCGACTTCCTTGATGTATTTTTTCAGTTTTGCCTTTTTGGCTTCCCACGCCGGAGAGCCCAGCCTGTCCAAAGCGGTTGTTTCCGAATTGGAACCGTATCGACTTAACACATCAATATTTTCAATCGGGATAAACAGCTTGCTGCCTTCGGCGTAAATCAGTTCCAAACATTCGTGCGCCGCCGAACCTGCAAAAAGCGTTTTCAATCCGTTATATTGCCCGATGCCGTGCGACAAATGCACCACCAAATCGCCGATCGTCAAAGAAGTAACGTCTTGAATAAAGTTTTCCTTACCCTTTTTCCGTTTTATCAAAGGGCGGATTTTTTCACCGAACAAATCCCCTTGAGAAATAAAAGCAAACTCGGGATTTGTAAAACCTCTTTCCAACGGGAATAAAATAATCGACGGGGATTTTTGAACCGCCTGTTCAAAAGTGTCGGCAATTTTCACGGCAGGAAAATGCGCCGAAAGACCCGCCTGCATTTTTTCGGCCGCCGCACGGGAATAAGCCGACAAGATGACTTTTTTCGGCGTTTTTTGAATAAAATCGGATAAAGCGTCATACACATTGACGGCAGCGTTGATTTTTTCTTCGATAAAAGTTTGTCCGACCCGTCCTTCGGCGTCTATGCCGTTTTCCGACGAAACAAACGGCGTCAATTCATTTGCTGCCGCCTTTTTTATGAAAAAATTTTCAAACTCCCGTTGAGTCAAAAACATTTTTTCCACCGGCACGGGCTTGTATATCATTTCCATTTCGGAAGGCGCCTTTAAGGCTTGCTCTCGAGCTTGGTAATATTCGTCAATCTGTTGAGCGTGCTCTTTGAACGCGTCAAAGAACTGAAAATCCACGGAAACATCTGTTTTATCCGGTAAATAATCAAACAAAACTGCCGTTTTTTCATAAAATAAAGGCAACCAATGTTCCATTCCTTCTATTCTTTGACCGGCAGAAACGGCGGCATAAAGCGTGTCTTTTTCCTGCGCGGCGCCGAAAAAAGATCGATACTGCGACCGAAACAGGCTGACGGAATCTGCGGATAAAAGCGCTTCCGTCATGGCGTGCAAAGTCACATCGTGCGCCGAGTTTAAAGACCTTTGCGACAAAGGGTCAAAATAGCGGATATTTTCCACTTCATCACCGAATAAATCAATTCGAACCGGCAAAGAGCTTGCCGGCGGATAAATGTCTATCAACCCGCCGCGAAAGGCATATTCTCCGGCTTGAAAGACCTTTTCGGCGTTTTTATATCCGTATTCGTTTAAAAACTTTTTCAGATCGGACAGACTGATTTCTTTTCCTTTTTGAACGAAGAACACAGCTTTTTCAAAAAAATCAAACGGAGGCAGCCTTTGAGCCGCCGCGGGTAACGACGTTAAAATCAAAACAGGCGGAGAAAAAGAAAGAGGAGAGTTTTTTTCTTCCGTCTCTTTATTTTTCAACGTCCGCATTTCCAACAACGCCTGCACCCGTTGCGCCACGCAGGAAGCGGTCGGAGAAATTCTGTCGTAAGGAACGGTATTCCACGCCGGAAAGACAATAATTTTCAAATCGGGCGCCAAAAATCCGACCCATTTTGACAAAAAATCCAACCGGATATCATTTAACGCCACATGGAAATGAATACCGTTTTCCTTTGCCTTTTTAATCAGGAAAAAAGCGTCCT
>CAVDQP010000005.1:0-464 GCA_963611245.1 Holdemanella biformis | reverse complement strand
GCCCCTCGGGCGTCCCAAAAACGGGCGTTAAAGACTGTTTTTGTTCATTCATAATGGTTTTATGGATAAGATTTCTTTGTTTTAAAGTCAAACAAAATACGAAAAAACATAAAAATTCTTTGCCAACGAACATTTTTATGTTGACAGAACGATAAAAAAAAGATATAAAACTCGCCTAGTCTTAGAAAATAAGCAGATATTTAACGAACGCAGTTGAGGGAAAAGATGTACGCAGTTATTAAAACGGGCGGTAAGCAATACAAGGTTGAAAAAGACGACCTGATTCTTGTCGAAAGAATTGACGGTGAGGAAGGTTCTTCCGTCTCTTTTGACGAAGTTTTGATGGTAAACGGGAAAATCGGTCTTCCTTTGGTGGACGACGCGAAAGTAACGGGCCTGATTGTCCGCCAAACACGTGGCGAAAAAGTGATTGTTTTCAAGAAAAAACGTCGGCACGGTTACAG
>CAVDQP010000004.1:23654-25531 GCA_963611245.1 Holdemanella biformis | reverse complement strand
GACGCGCCATGGCGCAATACGCCTCCACCGGCACATTTTCAGCTCTTAAAGACGACTTGACGCCGGCTGCTGCGCAAAATTCTTCCGCGTCTCCCAACGATTTCAGACTGGAACGCAACATTTTTCGCCGTTGACCGAAAGCCGCGGCCGTCACTTTTTCCAAACAAGAAAAATCCGCCGGCGCCAGCGGTTTTTCACGAGGCGTCAACCGCACCAAAACAGAATCCACTTTCGGCGCGGGAGTAAAAGCCCCGGCCGGCAGACTTAAAACCTCCTCCACCTGACACAACCACTGTGTTAAAACAGACAACCGGCCATAGGCGGCGTCCGATGGGGCAGCTTTCAACCGAGCGCCGACTTCTTTTTGAAACATCAGAGTCAACCGGCTGAAAAGATGTATTTGATGCAACCATTTGCAAAGCAAGCGCGTGGAAATATTATACGGCAGGTTTCCCGCCAACGACGGCCTTGTTTTCGGCAAAAAGAAATCGTCATCGGAAAGATGAAAAAATTCGCAAACCGCCTCTTTTTCATTCAATAAAAGAGCGTCCGCCTCCAAAATTTTCAAATCGGACGGATATTCTTCTTTCAACAAGTGCAAAGCGTTCACGCAACGGGTATCTTTTTCCACTGCCAAAACACGAGCACCGTTTTGTAAAAGAGCCTGTGTCATACCTCCGGGGCCGGGGCCTATCTCCAAAACATTTTTACACACCAAACCGTCCAAAACCAGTTTGGCGATTTTATCCAACAGCATCGGGTCAAGAATAAAATTCTGCCCCAGCGATTTTTTCGCCGACAGCTGAAAAAGAGCGATAATGTCTTTTAATCTGTATGCCATTTTATTTCCTTTATTGTTTCAGGCAAATCCTTTGACCTCTGAAAGCCTCTGCAACTCTGCAACGAGAAATTTTTTCAAATCAATTCGTTTGCGCAAGCTGCCCCGAGCCTGTTTTTTGCACCTATTTTATATCAATAACGGCGGATCGTTTAATATCCTGCAGTTTTTTCTTTGAAAACAATTTCATTTTATTTTCTTTCAAAGCGGCGGAAGTCTGTTCTTTTGTCGGCAAGGCGGAAATTTTTTTATCTTTGCCGCATTTCATTAAAAACAAGTTAAAGTCCGCGACTTCCACCGGACCTACGACAATGTCGGATCGCCCTTCTTGATCCAAAGGCAGTTTTAAAACCGGCGGCAATTGGTCCACGGGCACCGTTTGTCGACGCGACGTTGACTCCAGACCCAATTTTTTTGCCTTTTCCATCAGCCTGTCACACGACTTTATCCGATAAATCGCGTCCAAAACTTCGCCGCTTCTTTCTTTTGAAACACCTATCTGCACCACTTCCCAAGCGACGACTTTTCCGTCCGATGTCGCTTCTCGTTTTTGAACCAAAGCCAGCAAAACATATTTGTCTTTCACATCAACCGGTTTTGAAATCTGACCTGCAGACATATCTTTCAACACAGAAAGAATTGTCTGATCCAGATCGTCTTTTTGAACCCATTTCAATTCGCCGGAAGACGCAAAACTTTCAGCCACCTTTTGAAAAAGTTCCCCGTTTTGCAAACGCGCAAAAGCGCTTTGAGCTTGACGTTTTGCTTTTTTCTTGTCTTTATCGGCGGCATAAGGAAAAGAAATTTCTCCGATAAGGAAGCCCGTGGTTTGCAACTCCTCTTTCAGATATTTTTGCCGCGCGTTGATTTCTTCCTCTGTCACTTCGGTCGATTCGTCCTGTTCTTTTACCAAAATTTTCATCCAAATCAAATCGGCGTTGATTTGATTTCTTAACGTTTCAAAAGGAATCTTTTGACTGTTCAATATTTTCCGCAAATCCCCTTTTTTCATACCGTTTTGCATTTCCACACGCAAAAT
>CAVDQP010000004.1:17449-23644 GCA_963611245.1 Holdemanella biformis | reverse complement strand
ACGCAAAATAGCGTCGTCAATTTCCTCTTGCGTGTTGACAATTCCTTGTTTTTTTCCTTCCTGCGTTTTTAATTTTTCGTCAATCAAGGCGAAAAGAACTTCCTTTTTCATTTCCGCAGAAGCCTTTTCTTCAGGCGAATTCACAAATAACATCTTGATTCTGGAATCCACATCGTAAGATGTCACGATTTCGTCATTGACAACGGCCAAAACTCTTTTCGGCTCCGAATCGGCAAAAGCGCTCGGAATAAACCTGTTGATAAGAAAGCCTTCCGCTAAAAAAAGAAAGAAAAACACTTTTAAAAACATCATTCGAAATTCCCCAGCATTTTTAAATTAAATCTTAAAACAAAAGACAAATCTCCTTTGTAATCTCTGTCCTTTGTATAAGATTTTTCCACTTCAAAGGCAACTTGAAGACATTCGTCCTCATATTGCAACGTACCTCCCGTCTCCACCGGTCCGCCATCTGAACCGAATGCGTAACGATAATAGTAATAGACAGACCAGTCCTTCGTCAATTTTGAATTTAAAGAGAACAAAATTTCTTCGCGGTCGGGAAAGTCGGAATAAAAATAATCGCTTTGCTTTAAAAACATATAATCTATGCCTATTCGCAAAGGATCCCGCCCGTAATGAAAATTCACTTCCGATGTCTGAGGCGTAAAATCTTTATAATCCAACCTGAAACGATACGCTAAAGACAAATCCCGATAAGACACATTCACGCGGCCGACATAGTCCGAAAAATAAGGTTTGAGCCCTGTTCTTTCCGGGAAAACATCACTTTTGGAAAACTGATATGACTGACCTAAAAAGGTGGAAATGGTTGAGTTGTTCGGTGCATACAAAGTCCATTTGACCCCGTAAGCCACATGCGACCCGTATTCCACTTTGTCATAGCCTGTAAACCTGCTGGTAGCGAACAGGTTCGAATCGTCAAATTCCGTATCCAGACTGTCTTCATTCGGGATATCGTCGTTTTCTTTGGAAGAAGGCGACACCACCAGTTTGGCCACAGGTTCAATCACTTGAGAAATTGTATCCCCTTGATTGATTAAAGGATATTTTATCTCAACGGAAGCCGTCGGATAAAATCGACCGATATAACCGGAATAGTCCGAATTATCCACCGAAAAAGCGTCATAACGCAGCTGTCCTTGAAAATTCACAATTTCCCCGAAAGCGCCGACATACGGCAAATTTAACGCCTGAGCAAAAGAAATCATACGCGAATCGTTATTGTTTTTTCGTGTAATAACGGAAGAATGAATATCCGTTGTCATATACGCGTTTGCATAAATCGGCTGGCTTTTATAGCTGAAATCCACCAAAGGAGCAACATACGGCATAGAACTGTCTTGAACGCCGGCGCGCAGGTTTTGGAACGCTAACGCTGTCACCGAAAGATAACTGTCGGCGGAAAACCGTTCAAAAGACATATCGTTTTGCAACCAAGAGAGCGTTTCGTCCGTTCCTTGAATCTTATACCGGCGGAAATACGTATCACTGTTCGTTAAATAAACGTTGGACCGAAAACGCCAGTTTTCATCAATATGATAATTCAAAAAGCCTTTGATATGCCCGACGGAAGCGTGGTTTCTCTCGGAAGTTTTTTCGTCCTTCGTAAGGCTGCCTTCCAGCTGAAGTTCGGCAGAAGAAAACACCCCTCTGTATTTGGAAAATAAAAGAGGATCATGTTCGTTTGTCGCAAAGTAAGGAACCAATTCCAAATCCTGATTATCGCTCAACACCCAAAAGAACGGCAAGCCGAACGAAATGTCCATGGCTTGCGATTTTTTCATAATCGGTGCCAAAAAACCGGTTTTCCTTTTGACACGGAAATCCGGATATTGCAAATACGGCCAATACATCACCGGCACGCCTTTGACTTCCAAAAAAGAATGTTTTTGAGTAAATTCCATTTCCTCGTCGTTATGAATCAATTCTTTGGCGTGCAGATCCCATAAAGGCGCCGAATTTACACAAAAATCACACGGAGAAAAATACCCTTCTTTCACACGAATGATATTGCCGTTTTCTTCCCGAGTGCCGCCGTCGGCCCAAACTTGCGACCCATCGGCCATCATATAAGAAAAAGAACTGACCACACCTTCTTTCAAAGACGTGTCCAACACGGCGCTTTGAGCAAAAAAAAGGCTGCCGTCCGGTTGAGAAATCATCACGTTTCCTAAAGCTTTGACTTCTGTCGTTTTTCTGTTATACGTAATTTTGTCCGCTTTTAAAAGCGTGCCTTCCTGACGCACTTCCACATTGCCGACCGCGATAATTTCATCTTTTTCCTTGTTGTAAATTACCTCATCCGATTCGAAATCCACGGGAGCCGTTTTCGAAACGGAAGGAGCCGTCGCCGGCATTAAACAAACACCGTCTTTCATTCCGGATAAAAGGAAAAAGAAAGCCACCGCGACAACGGTCAAAAACCTTTTAAAAAACGGCAGGGGTTTGAAAATTTTTTCTTTGATCCACGAAAAAACACACAGAAAAACATTCTTTTTTTCTTTTTTACGCAACAAAAGATACAGACAGACACCCAAAGGAATCAACAAATTCAAAAACATCAAAGACAGATACGACAGATTTTTATTCGACAGATTTTCAAATCCTAAAGCGGCCGATTGCAATAAAAGAACAATCGCCACAATTCCAACGATTTTTTTTGTCTGCCCTCTTCTATCGTATGTTCCGGACAAAAGCCCCGCCATCGCCACAAGAACAAAAATCAGATTATAAAAAGGCTGCGAAATTCTTTTAAAAGCTTCCACCTTATACGAACGATAATCTTCCTCGTTCAAGCCGGCATCTGTTTTTTTAGCTTTTAACAATTCCGTCAAAGTCAGCTCTTTATCTTCCGCCGATCGCGCTTTGGAATTGGCTAACGCCTCGGAAAAATCCATGGTGTATTTATCAAAATACAAGACGGAAAAATTCTTTGTCGTCAATTTCAATTCTTGGCGGGAACCGTTGACCATCATAATCTGCGTGACGCCTTTTCCCTGCATCAGAATACCTTTTTCCGCGAACACGGCCGCTTTTATCTGCGGCGAAGAATTATCATACACCATAATTCCGTGCAAAGTGCCGTCCCGCCCTCGTTCCCGAATATAGACCGTATAGCCTTTGCTTAAATAATTAAATTCTCCTTCCTGCAAAAGAACATGAGAAAAATCATTACGGACAGTCCATTGCAATTCCCGAAAAGCCGTCACCGAATCGGGCACAATTTTCAAAGTCAGACAAAATCCCAGCAAAACCAAAAGGAAAGCCGTTGACAAAACAGGCGCGGACAATTGCGCCGGACTCATACCGACCGCCTGCATCACCACCAATTCCCTGTCAAGAAGCATTCTGTTATACACAAACAAAACAACGGCGAAAAAAGCCAAAGGAGAAATCACCGCCAAAAAGTTCGGCAAAGCCACCAACGTTAATTTTAAAAACAACCAGACGGACAATCCCTTTGTTACGAAAAGGTCAATCATCTTAAACGATTGCGCCAGCCAGACAATCGCCATCATACCGACCGACACCAGCACAAACCCGATTACAAGCTGCTTTATAATATATTGAGAAAGAAGCTTCATCAGCTTAAACCTTTTTCAAATGAGACAGCGGATGTTTTGTTTCCATAATCGTTTTCAGTTTTTCCTCCAACACATGCGTGTAAATTTCCGTTGTGGCAATATCCGCGTGCCCCAGCATTTTTTGAACAGAACGCAAATCCGCGTCGTGCGCCACCAAATGAGACGCAAACGAATGACGGAAAACATGCGGCGAAACGCGTTCCGGATTTATATTAGCTAAAAGAGCAATTTTTTTCAACTCCTTAAAAAAAGCGTCTCTTGTCAAATAGCCCCGTTTTGATCTGGAAGGGAAAAGCCACTTGGATTCCCTGCCTTTTTTCAAATATTTTTCTCTTGCGACCAACCAATCGCGAATGGCTTTTTTAGCCGGCTCGTTCAAAGGCACCGTTCTTTCTTTTCCGCCCTTTCCGGTAATATACACAAAAGATTCTTTTTCTTTTAAATTTAAAACGGACGACACCGGTAAAGACACAAGTTCGCTGACCCGCATACCGGACGCATATAACACTTCCAACAATGTTTTCATGCGCTGGCTTTTCACCTGTGCCGTATCAATCAAGCGCGCGACTTCTTCTTCCGTCAGATACTTCGGTAAAGGCTTTCCCGTTTTCGGAGAATCGATAAACCCGCAAGGATTATCCGCCCTGCGACCTTCCGTCAACAAAAAACGGAAAAATTCCCGCAGACACGAAATTCTTCTGCTTTGCGTTTTGGCGGACAGTTTATTTTTTGCCAAATTTTGCAAATACGCCGTCACATCTTCCGCCGTCGCTTTTTCGGGTTTTTTACGTCGAACCGTAAGGAAACAGGCAAAATACGTCATATCGCGACGATACGCCTCGATGGTTAAAGCGGCGACGCCTTTTTCCGACGACATCATTTCCAAAAACGCTTCAATGGTCAAATCCGTCTTTGATTTTGCCGATTCGCTCGGCGTTTTTTTTTCTTTTTTTGCTTGAAGCATCATTGAACGCTCCGAAGGGCTTTTTCTTGAATAAAAGCCTGCACGGCTTCTTTTTCAAATCCGAAAACAGCCAAAGATTGAACGGCCTCCTCTTCAAAAAGAGTGCTGTTTTTCATCAAATACATGGCAAGCAGAATCATTTCCGCCTTTTGATAAGCCAACCGCGATCGAGTCAACTTTTGCGTCACGGCGACGGACGGAGATAAACGATAATACGGCGGCATATGTTTTACCTCCTCGCTTAAAACCGAATCTGTTGCCTCCAAAACCTGTGTTTTATCGGCAAAAGACGCCCCTAACCAAAAAGAGAGCCACGAATCCAGCTTGTCCGTTTCACACGCCAAAAGGAACTCTTTTTTCCCCGTTCGGCATGTTCGCAGCCATTCTTGCGGAAGAAACGATTCCGGCTCCGTCGGTTGTGTTTTTTCTTTTTTTTCAAAAGAATCCTCTTTCAACGTTTTTTTCAAAACAGACACAGCCGCCCGAAACGGCGCAAGACTATGCGCCAATCCCTTTGACGCGGGAAATTTCCCTTGAGACACCCGAAAGAACAACTCCGACATCTCTTTTTCTTTTCCGTCCAGCAAAAAGCCCAAAAAAGCGTTGAATAAGATTTTTTCGGAAACAGGTCCCGCCGTCAGGTTTTGCACGCAAGGCGCCAACGCCGGTAAAACACTCTTCAAAATCCCTTTTTCCCGCGCCTCGTTTGTCAACAAAGTCGCGTATTTAATCTTATCGGACGCCTTATCTGTTTCACACACCTGAGACATCAAAACAGATCGCCGGACAATCTCTTTTTCATACCTGTCGCCGAAAGGGCTTTTTTCAAAAGACGGATTTTTGTCCCCTGTAAAGGAAATATCCACATCGTCCAAAGTCAACCCTCGTCCCGTCATTAAATACAAATTGCGCAACTGTTCGGAATCCGACGCCGACAGTTCCAAAGCGGCGATTCGGTCTTTGATATTTCCTCGCGCGGCCATCTCCTTTAAAAGCCAAAAGGGCACCTCTTCTTCCGTCTTTATCAAAACGGGGAAAGCCCTTCCGCCGGAAATGAAAAAATAAAGAGGACGGATTTTATCCGCCGTCAGATATTCGGCCGCCTCTTGAGACGAAACCTTTAAATCTTCTTTCGAATCGCCCAACACAGCCTGTTTTGCCAAAAACAAAAAACCTTTATCGGCGTCCGGCTCTTCCGCCAAAAGATTTAACGACAATTCGGCCTGTTCTTCTTTTTTTTGAACTCTGAAACAGACGGCCTGCGCTTGAAGAAAAGTCTGTCCCGCCTTGGAATAAGCGGCAAATTCCCGACACGCACCAAAGCTGCCCTTTGTCAAAAACAAAAGGTTTAACGAAAGTTCCTGCATTTTTCCGGTCTGTTTTTGAACAGGGATTTGGCTTAACATGGACAAAGCTTCCTCATAAAATCCCGTTTCAAATAAAGTTCTTACTTTGAAAAGAAAAAAATCCTCGGCCGACACATCTCCGGAAAGGGAAAATCCCTCTGTTTGTGTGCCGAACACGTGCGCCAAAACACGTTGAAAAGCTCCGGGCGTTGAAACTTTGGACAACTCCTTTGTTAAAAACGACACCAATTCAAAATCCGCCTTTTCAAACAAATCCGAC
>CAVDQP010000004.1:7450-17439 GCA_963611245.1 Holdemanella biformis | reverse complement strand
GCTCTTTTTCTTCAATTTCTTTAATTTCTTCCGTTTTTTCAAAAGTTTGCATCGCGGCTAAAGCGGGTTGTAAAGACGAAGTTTCCTCTTTTGTGACCTCCCCTAAAGGCGCCGCCTTTTGGGAAGACAAAGAATTTGAAACAGGCACGGGGAATATCCCCTGTTCCAACGCCGCCAATGCCGGCCGACCTTTTCCGCCCATGAGCAAAAAAAGCCCGCCGACCATCGCCAAAGAAAAAACGATTCGCCGCGCTTTTTTAGAAAAAGAGAAAACAGAAAGCTTACTTTTTAAATATCTCATTTGAAAGAGTCTTTTCATGATGCTCAATGACAGGCGTCATATCCGAAAACGCCACATACAGGCAAAAAACAGCCACCATTGTTAAAAAAGCATAAAGAATATACCTGATTTTTCCTTTTTGTCTCATTTTATCCTCTGGACAACCGCCCTTCATATGTTTATGATAGAGTAAAATTTTACTGATAAGTCGCATTCGTGTCAATGAAAGAAAAATTATCGTTTCAAGTTTTACAGCCCAAAACCATTTTATTGGTCGGCATGATGGGCAGCGGGAAAACTTCTGTCGGTCGGTTGCTTTCTCGTTTTTTGGACTTGCCGTTCGTCGACAGTGATAAAGAAATTGAAAAGGTTTCTCACTGTTCCATTTCCGATTTATTCGCTTGTTACGGAGAAGAAGAATTTCGTAAAGGCGAAGAACGAGTTATGGAACGTTTAATGAAAGGCACGCCCTGTATTTTATCTTCCGGCGGCGGCGCTTTTTTGTCCGAAAAAACCAGAGAGCTTTCCAAAAAGTATACCTTGTCCGTGTGGATTAAAGCAAATGCCGATGTATTAGCCGCCCGAACGCAAGGGAAAAAACACCGTCCTCTTATTCCGGCCGAAGACAATAAACAAGCCATTCAAAAATTGATTGAAAAAAGCTATCCTTTTTACGCTTTGGCGGATATGATGGTTGAATCTTGTCAGGAACCTCCCGTTCAAACCGTGCGCAAAATTATCCGACTTTTACAACAATCTCATTTTATTCAGGAACTTTAAGTGACTCTTTCTCTTTTTCTTCTTTGTCTTTGTTTTTGCTTTTCCTTTTTCTTTTCAGGTTCGGAAACCGCCTATACGGCCGCTTCCAGACCTTTGTTGCATGAAATGGCGAAAAAAGGCAGCAAGCGCGCCAAATCCGCCAACGCTCTGCTCAAAACGCAAGAAAAGCTTATCGGCACTTTATTGTTCGGGAACACGTTGGTCAATATCGCCGCATCGTCTATTTCCACCGCTCTTTTGTTGGAAATTTTCGGGCAAAAAGGCGTGGCCATTGCCACTTTGGGCGTCAGCTTTTTTATTCTTATCTTTTGTGAAATTATGCCGAAAATGTATGCGTTAAGAAACGCGACACCGTTTGCCTTGTTCATCACGCCGTTTCTTTCTTTGTTGGTTCGTATTTTTTCTCCTTTGGTGCTTTTTTTGAACTGGATTGTCAGAAAAGCCATGTATCTTTTGGGAATGCGCTCCGTTGAATCGAAAGAAGCTCAAGCCCGCACGGAATTGCGGGGCGCCATCAACCTGCCGAAAAGCCTTTCTATCCGGCAAGAACAAAAGATGTTGAACAACGTTTTGGATTTAAGCGAAGTCACCGTCGGCGACATTATGATCCACCGCAGCCATATTGTCACGGTCAACGCCGACACGGAAATCCATGAATTGATAAAATTCGCTATCAATGCTCCTTTCACACGGATTCCCGTTTGGAAAGACAAGCCGGAAAATATTGTCGGCGTCTTGCATGTCAAAGCTCTGTTGCGGGCGACAAGCGCTTGTCACGGCAATTTAACCGCTTTTCATATAGAGGATCATTTAACGGCGCCTTGGTTTATTTTGGAAACAACCACTTTATTAAATCAGCTGTATTCCTTTAGAAAACGCAAAGAACATTTTTCCATTGTCATTGACGAATACGGCGCTATTCAGGGGATTGTCACGTTGGAAGACGTTTTAGAGGAAATTGTCGGCGACATTGAAGACGAAACCGATTCGCTGACGCCGCAAAAACAACCCGTTCAACCTCAAAAAGACGGTTCTTTGATTATTGACGGAGAAACTTCTTTAAGAGATTTGAACAGACAATTCAACTGGAATCTTCCTGATGAAAACGCGTCCACGTTATCCGGACTTATCGTCTATGAAGCCGAACGAATTCCGCAAGCGGGACAAGCTTATTCTTTTTACGGTTTCCATTTCAAAATTTTAACCGTCAGCCATAATCATTTGGATAAGATAGAAGTTTCCCCCATCGCCGCGATTCAAGGACAAGAAAACACGGAAACATTTTCTTAAAACTTTTTTGACCGATGGGGTCAAAACAGATTTTTTGTCTTTTGCTTGGATTTTCCCGTTTTATTTTAGTTTAAAAAATCAAGCTTCCAAAAACAGCTCTTTTTCATATTTTTCATTTAAAAGAACTACATTGATTTTTCCGTCATATCCGCCGCCGGAAACCAACGTCATATAATATTTTGTCTGAAAAAGTCCGTAATCTCCGGACGACGGCAATGTCCGCACGACTTTTTCAAAATTTAAAAACGGCGCCTCGCTTTCAAAAGGAAGAGTGCCGCCCCAACGCAACGCCTCTCCCTGTCTTTCCAAACTTTTTGTTTTATCAAGCCCTTTCGGCACGAACAAAACCTTTTTATCATGCGTGACGGCCATATTTTTCAAATTTTCCAAATATTGCGCCACACCGTCTTTTTTTTGGAATGTTTTTTTCAGATCCGCCGTCCAATAAGACAAAGCCGTTGTTCCTTTTTGAGCGGCCTCATAGACTTCTTGAATATCGATACCGAACGACATCAACGTTGTTTCCAAACCTTGTTTCATCATCCAATCCAACACCGCCACCGCGTCCGGACAAAATTGCAGTTGCATGGTTTTTAAAAGCAAATCTTCCTGAGCCCCTTTTAAAAAGCAGATATCTTCCGCCTTTACGCCGCCGAAAGACAGCAATCCCCGACGGAAAAGAAGCACTTCTTCCAACGCTTTTGCAGGTTCTCTTCCGACCCCTATAACGCTGCCCAAATATAAAACACCGTCGCCGGATAAAAAATGAGAGGCAATTTTTCGGTGCAACTGACGCAAGCGGATATAATCTCCCTGTATACAGGAAATCACCCACAAACGTTTGACCGGAGGCAAAACAAACGCGGCTTTTTCGGCATTGTTCCAATCCGGTTGTTTTATTCTTTGAGAATCGGTCTCAAGAAGAGTTTTTTCTTTTTTCAAAAACATTTTAAAAGAATCCTTCTTTTGTTTTTCAGACGTCTCCTTTTTTGTTCATTTCCCTATCAAACGACTAACCACTTTTTTTAATGCCTGTCGGATCGTCTTTTTTTCTTGCTTATCTCTTGACTTTTATGCCTTGACGTCGCTTTTTTTCGTTTTTTTGCTTGTTTTTTCAGCTGTTTTTGCCTTTGTTTTTTTTAAACTTTTCGGCGCCGTTTTCTTATTGTCAGGTGTTTTTTTCGCATTGATAAGAGCTGCCGCCTCTTCTTGAGAAGGGGAACGTCCTTCCTCCTTCATCTGTTTGGGCAAAGAGGCGATAATTTTACCGCACTTCACATACGGGCCGAATTTGCCTTGATTCAAGGTGATTTTTTCGCCGTCCAAAACGCCGATTTCCACCGGCTGCGTTTTTGTTTTTCCTTTAGATAAAAGCTCTGTTGCCCTTTCCAAGGTGATGTCGTAAACGCTTTCCGGTGCCCGCACGGACGCAAAGGTTTTGCCTTTTCCGACATAAGGACCAAACCGGCCGATATTCGCGAAAACCTCCTCGCCGTCAATTGTTCCTAAAACACGGGGCAAACTGACAAGCTTCAACGCCTGTTCCAAAGACACATCTTCGGGGCGCAAAGTTTTCGGCAAAGAAGATCTCTTGACTTTTGTTTTATCCGTCCCGTCGCCGGATTGAACATACCACCCGTAAGGCCCTTTTTTCAAAAAGACGGGCGTTCCGTTGTTATCTTCTCCTAATTGTTTTTCAACGGCGCCTGTTGTTGGAAAAGCGGATTTTGTTTTTTTTCCGTCCGAAACAAGACTGTCTCCTTCTTCTTGCGCAACGGTCTTTTTTTCTTCGTCCGGCCACAAAGGACGCGTGTATTTACATTCCGGATAGCGCGAACAACCGATAAACGCTCCGAATCTGCCGATTTTCAGTTCTTTTTTCCCCTCATGACACACGGGACAAAGGCGTTCTTCTTCGGTCGAAAATAACGTATCCGACAAAACCTCTTGCAGTTTTTCGGTGACCTCCGTTCCTTTTAATTCCAAAGCCTTTTGCACCGCGATTTCAAATTTTTTCCAAAAATCCTCCATAACGTCTTTCCACGCCCGTTTCCCGGAAGAAATTTCATCAAGTTTATCTTCCAACTGAGCCGTAAAATCATATTGCACGTATAGATTAAAAAACTGTTCCAAAAACACAGTCACCAATCGACCTCTTTCGGACGGCAAAAACCGTTTGGAAACCAAAGAGACATAGTCCCTTTCCTGCAAAACGGAAATGATGGACGCATACGTCGACGGTCGCCCGATGCCTAATTCTTCCAATTTTTTGACCAAACTGGCTTCGGAATAACGGGGAGGCGGTTCCGTAAAATGTTGGTTCGGTAAGACGGACACAGCTTCCAGCGTTTCTTTTTCCGATAAGACAGGCAACATTTTTTCCTGATCCTGATCGTTTTTTTCGTCTACACCTTCCTGATACACTTTGATAAATCCCGCAAAAGCGATACTCTGCCCCGTCGCTCGTAACCGCACGGAATCGGATTCATCGCCGATATCAACGGCCACTTTGTCTATCACGGCGCTTGCCATTTGGCAGGCCAACGCTCGTTTAAAAATCAAAGCGTATAATTTGGCTTCGTCTTTATCCAGATAGGCTTCTATTTCGGCAGGAGACCTGCTCATCAGCGTCGGACGAATAGCTTCATGCGCCTCTTGCGCGTTCTTGGCGTGATTTTTGTAATATCTGGGGGAATCAGGCAGATATTCTTTCCCGTATTTTTCCAAAATATAAGAGCGAATCTGTCCGATAGCCTCTTGAGATAAAGCCGTGCTGTCCGTTCTCATATACGTAATCAAGCCGACGGTTTCTCCTTGAATGGAAACACCTTCATACAAACTTTGCGCCACACGCATTGTTTTTTTAGCCGGGAATCCCAACTTGCGCGACGCTTCCTGTTGCAAAGTGGACGTCGTAAACGCCGGCGCCGGATTTCTTTTTTCCTGTTTTTTTTCAACCGACAGAACAAACAAGCTCTGTTGCAACACTTGTTGAGCGGCCGACTCGGCTAATTGCTTTGAATTGAGCGTAAATTTATCCAATTTTTGACCGTTCAGATGAGTCAACCGAGCTTCAAACTTTTCTTGTGCCTGAGTTTTTAAAACAGCGTCCACCGTCCAGAACTCTTTCGGTTGAAAGGCTTCTATCTCATTTTCGCGTTCGCAGATAAGCCTTAATGCCACAGACTGCACTCTGCCGGCGGAACGGCTCCCGGGCAGCTTGCGCCATAACACGGGAGACAAAGAAAAACCAACCAAATAATCCAAAGCTCTTCTGGCCAAATACGCGTCCACCAAAGGCATATCAATCTGACGCGGCGACTTCATCGCTTCCGTGACGGCTTGTTTCGTGATTTCATGGAACGTCACGCGATACACGGGAATATCTTTTAGCTTTTGACGCTTTGTCAATTCTTGCACCACATGCCAAGCGATGGCTTCCCCTTCTCTATCAGGGTCGCTTGCCAGATACAAAGCGTCCGCCTGTTTCAAAAGAGAAATAATTTCTTTAATATGCTTTTCGGCTTTCGGTTCAATATGCCACACCATATCAAATCCCTTTTCCGGCAAAACGGCCCCTTCTTTGGAAGGGAGATCCCGTATATGCCCGAAGGAAGCAACCACCTTGTATTCGCTTCCCAGATATTTATTGATGGTTTTGGCTTTTGCAGGAGATTCCACAATCACAAGCTTCATAATCCGCCTTCTTTCCTTAATTTTCTTTACTTTCTTTCCGCTTTACTTTTTTTTACCTTTTCCGCGCTTTTTGAATTTTCCCGTCCAAGGCTTTTGACCTTATTTGAATTGTTATTCGGGAAGCATCGCCACCTTATTGCCGGCAAAACGCTGTATTCGGCCGGCCAGCTCTAATTCCGTCAAAACCACGTTGACCAAATGAGTCGGCAAAGCGCACTCCTCTATTAAAGAATTTATCGGCACCGTCTGAACATTCAGATTTTTTAAAACCGTTTGACGCACCTCGTCCAGCATTTTTTCATCAATCTGCAAAGGTTCTTCTTCAAATTCATTTTCATGAATTACGTCCGAAAATTCAAATTCTCGTTCATATCCGATTTCGTTCAGGATATCTTGCGCATTTTCAACCAAAAAAGCGCCTTGTTTCAACAGACGGTTTGTCCCTTCGCTGCGCGGATCGACGGGAGAACCGGGGACCGCGAACACCTCTCTGCCCTGTTCCAACGCCAAACGCGCCGTTATTAAAGAACCGGAGCGCGCCTGCGCCTCAACGACCACAACTCCCTGACTTAATCCGGAAATAATCCGATTTCTTTTCGGAAAATTCGACGGCAAAGGTTTGACACCGAACGGAAACTCCGACACAATCAAAGCGCTTAACCCTATTTTTTCCGCCAGCTTTTCATTTTCCGCGGGATAAACGACATCTAATCCCGTGCCGACAACGGCAATCGTCATCGCCGGTGTTTCGTTTAAGGAAAGCACGCCTTCATGCGCCGCCGTGTCAACGCCCCGCGCCAAACCGGACACGACAACCACTCCCGCCTGCGCCAATTCTTTAGCCAGACCGGACGCAATTCTTTTTCCGTTTAAACTGGCGTTTCTTGTGCCGACAATCGCGACGGCTTTTTCTTTCAATAAGGATAAGTGCCCTTTAACCGTCAAAACGGGCGGTTTGTCTTCTATAGCCTGCAAACGCGCGGGATAGCGTTCTTCACAAGACAAAATCAACTGCGCTTTCATGGCGGCCGCTTTTTGCACTTCATCGACCGCTTCTTTTTCGGACGCAATATGAACAGACCCGTTGCGACCGCCTCTTTTCGCCATCGCGTTGATTTGCTTCAACGCTTCGGACGGCACGCCGAACTGCGCCAAAAGATTGCGAAAAGTAATCGGCCCGACATTTTCACTGCGCGCCAAACGAATCCAAGCAATCTTTTCTTTTTCGGATATCTGTTTCATTTTTTCCTCAATTGTATTTTACTTTCTTTTCCCTGAATCAGTCTGACAATATTCCCGTGATGTCGCGCAATGGACAAAAGAGCCAAAAAAGCGTAACAAATCGTGTATTCTTTCGGCAATCCCATTAAAAAGGCAACCAGCGGAGCCACCGACAAAGAAATCAAAGCGCTTAACGACGAATAACCGGAGATAATTGCCACGCCCAACCAACACAAACAAGACGCTAATCCGACAGGAAAACTCGTCGCCAAAAGCATTCCCAAAGTGGACGCGACGCCTTTTCCCCCTTTGAACTTTAACCAAACGGGGAAATTATGTCCCAAAACAGCGCAGGTGCCGGCTATCAGCCCATAAACCGGATTGTGGGTGATTAACGAGGCCAGCAAAGCCGCCACCGCCGCTTTTGACAAATCGAACAGCAAGGTTAAAAACGTCGCCGTTTTATTGCCCGTCCGTAACATATTCGTTGTGCCGATGTTTCCGGAGCCGATTTTACGAATATCTCCCAATCCGAACAAAAAGCCGAAAATAAGACCGAAAGGAAGCGACCCGAGAAAATATCCGCCGATAGCGGATAAAAGTGCCGACTCAGATAAGAACATGAAGAGCCTCCCTTTGTTTTTTGATTTGATGAATTCGCAACTTCAATTTTTTTCACATATTTTTTATCTTGACGATGCTTTTACTTTTTACCGAAAATATAAAAAGATGCAAGAAGTTTTATAAAATAAGAAAAAAGATTCCGCCTTTGTTGCATGAACCCGACTTTTTTCTTCCATTTAAAAGCAACCGGAAAAACAGCTCGAAAGCCTGTATTCTTTTTCATAAGGAAAAGTTTTCTTTTTTTCCCAAAGAAAATATGATACAGAATAAAATCAAAATATTCAAAGAGAGGTTCATAGAAAAAAAATGATAGGGAAACTGAAAGGGCTTGTGGATTTTATTTCGGATTCTTTTATTATTCTGGACGTAGGCGGCGTCGGATACCGTGTTTTTTGTTCCGCAAAAACACTACAAAAGTTGCCGAAAATCGGAGAAGCCGTCAGTCTTTGGATAGAAACGAATGTGCGGGAAGATCATATTCACTTATACGGTTTTTTATCCGAAGAGGAAAAAAATTTCTTTAATTTGTTGACGTCCGTGCAGGGACTCGGTCTGAAAGGCGGACAAGCACTTTTATCCGTTTTTCAACCGGAAGAATTGGCGCTTGTTATTTCCGCGGCGGACACAAAACAAATTACGCGCGCTCCCGGGATTGGACCGAAACTGGCGGCTCGAATCGTGACGGAGTTAAAAGGCAAGACGGATTTATTCAAGACCTGTGCCTCGTTGTCGTCCGGACAAACATCGTTTGTTTCGTCAAGCGCGGTTCAAGAAGCCGTTTCCGCCTTGGTCAATCTCGGTTATATGCGCACGGACGCCGCCGTGGTTGTTTCATCTTTGTATCAGGAAAACAAAGACGCGGATTTGCAAACGCTTATCCGTCTGTCTCTCAGAAAAATAGGTCAAATGAAAAATGGTTGAAGAACGACTCATTACGCCGCAAAAATTAGGTCGAGAGGACGACACGGGACTTTTTTTGCGCCCGCAGGAATTATCTGACTTTATCGGACAAAAACAAATCACGGAAAACTTGAAAGTGTTTATTCAGGCGGCCAAAGAACGCGGCGATTGTCTGGATCATATTCTGTTTTACGGACCTCCGGGGTTAGGGAAAACAACTTTGGCTCAAATCGTCGCCAAAGAACTGGGCGTGGGTTTTCGCCCGTCGGCGGGGCCTATGATTTCCAAAGCCGGAGATCTCGCCGCTATTTTGACGAATTTGGAACCGCATGACGTTTTGTTCATTGACGAAATTCATCGGTTGAACACCGCCGTGGAAGAAATTCTTTATTCGGCGATGGAAGATTTCCAACTGGACATCATCATCGGAGAAGGACCGGCCGCGCGCTCGGTCCGCATTGATTTACCGCCGTTTACCTTAATCGGAGCAACGACGCGTTCCGGACTTTTGACAACGCCTTTAAGAGACAGATTCGGGATTCCTTTAAGGCTGGATTTTTACACGATTGAGGATCTGGAAAAAATCGTAACGCGCAATGCTTTTATTTTCAATATGGAAATTACGCCCGACGGCGCGAACGAAATCGCCAAAAGATCCCGAGGAACGCCCCGCGTTGCCGGCCGGCTTTTACGACGCGTGCGAGATTTTGTCTGTTTGGAGCCGGATAAAAAAATCATCACTCGGGAACAGGCGGACAAAGCTCTGTCCCGTTTAGATGTCGACAAAGCCGGTTTGGATATGATGGACAGACGCTATCTTTCCTGCATTGCGGAAAAATACGCCGGAGGTCCGGTCGGAATTGAAACGCTTTCCGCCGCTTTAAGCGAAGAAAGAGACACTCTGGAGGAAATCATCGAACCTTTTTTGATGCAAAAAGGATTGGTGCAACGCACACCTCGCGGCAGAATGCTGTCTTGCGCCGGATATAAATATCTCGGATTGACGCCAAAGGTCGACCAAAAGATGAGCAAAGCCACAAACAACAAGACAGAACCGTCCGATTCGGAACCGGAACTTTTTTCCGAATTAAATGAAACCGGAGAATAAAAATGCATAAATATTGTTGTAAAATTTATTATGAAGACACGGACGCCGGCGGAATCGTCTATCATTCCAACTATTTAAAATACGCTGAGA
>CAVDQP010000004.1:0-7440 GCA_963611245.1 Holdemanella biformis | reverse complement strand
GCCCGAAGCGACCTATTGCAGGAGATGGGTTTTTCAAACAAGACTCTTTTGCAACGACATTTAGGGCTTGTTGTGCGCCGCGCAGAGGTGGATTTTAAAAAACCGGCCGGATTGGAAGACGTTCTCACCGTTGAAACAACTATCGACAAAGTCGCCGGTGCTTCCTGTCTTTTAACTCAAACCGTTCGAAAAGACACAGAAGAGCTTGTTCTTTTGAAAATCCAAATCGTTATGATTGACACGCGCACTTTGTCGCCGGCCAGATTGCCCGTTGATGTCAAAGCCAAACTGGAAGAAAAGAAGGAAGAAAAGTAACTTTTTTTGCCTTTTAAAATTTTTCCTTTTAAAATGAAGGATAAAGAAAGCTTTACTGTTGCCGTTTTAAAAAAATCGTCCTAATATGAAAATGATGAAGGTTTAAAAAGGTTAAAATAAGCTATTTAACGTCCGTATTAAACAACAAAAACAATAAATTAAAGAGGTTTTATCCATGCCGACTCCCGTAGAAGTCACCCGACATTCTTTTTCCATGCTGAATATGTTTCTTCAGTCCGACTTATTCATGAAAGCGTTGATTATTGCGTTATTTCTCGCGTCCGTCTGGTCGTGGGCCGTGATTTTTGAAAAATTGATTTCTTTCAAAAAAATCAGAGAAAAAACAAAGCTTTTTAAAACAAAATTTTGGTCCGGCGCCTCGTTGGAAAGCCTGTATCAGGAAATCGGTAATAGACCGCGGGATCCTTTGTCCGCCATTTTCACGGCCGCAATGCAGGAATGGCGCCGGTCGTTGAAACAAGTAACAACGTCCTTAAACGGTGCCAGCATTAAAGAACGGCTGGAAAAGGTTATGCAAATCACGATAGACAAGGAAGCCGATCGTCTGGAACGCCGTATGACTTTTTTAGCCTCCGTCGGATCTGTCGCCCCTTTGCTGGGGTTGTTCGGCACCGTTTGGGGCATTATGGACAGTTTTAATTCCATCGGATTATCGCAGACGACAAATATTTCCGCGGTGGCCCCCGGGGTTGCGGAAGCTCTGTTCACAACCGCCGTCGGCCTTATCGCCGCCATTCCGGCCGTTTTAGCCTATAACAAACTGTCCACGGACATTGACGGGTTTATCAAACAGATGGACAACTTTGCCAGCGAATTAAGCACTCTGTTATCCCGCCAGCTGGATCAAAACGCCTCTTTGCCGTCCGAAAAGGCATAACAAGGAGGCTTTGATGCAAAAACGTTCTAAACGCCGTTTAAACAGTGATGTGAATCTGACGCCTTTAATTGACATTATGACGTCTCTTTTGGCTATTTTTATGCTGACGGCGCCGATGATGACCAGCGGCATCGTTCTTGATTTACCGAAAGGAGACGGTAAAATGATGACGGAACAGGAAGATATTCTTGATGTTTCTTTAAATCAGGCGGGGGCTCTTTTTATCGGCGACACCGAAGTTTCCAAAAACGAATTCATTCCTAAAATCATGGCGGTTTCGGCTCAAAATCCGAAACTGCGCCTGATGATAAGCGCGGACAAGACCGTTCCTTACGGTTCCGTCATTGAGGTGATGTCTTTGTTACGCGCCGCCGGATTTGAAAAAGTCGGATTAAAAACCGATATGACAGCCGTTCGGGAAGAAACGCTTTTTTTACCTGAAACAGGGAAAACCGCCGCCATGTCTCATCTGAAAAAAACAACCTCTTCCGCCAAAGGGCGCCCTCAAAAACAAAAAAAAGCCACGGTCGGGAAACCATCTTCAGGTTCGGCGCAATCTCAACAAAGACAAAGGAAAAAATAAAAGTGTTTCAAGGTTTTCTCTTTTCACTTTTACTGCATGGTTTTTTCCTCTCTTTATTTTTGGTGAGGTTGCCTTTTTTGAATGAGAAAAAAGAAATTTCCGGAACAAGCGGTATCGTTGTCATCGACTTAAAAAGTATGAAAACTACAACAGAAACTGTCTTACCGCCGTTGCGTTCCCGTGTTATGCCATCAAAAACGGCACAGACGCAAGAAGAAAAAACACACGAAGCATCGGCAAACAGCGAAAAAATAAAAACGGAAGTTCCCGTTCAACCGACGCAAAAAACAACAAAGACAGCGAAACAAACTGCTGTTTCTTCCGCTTCAACGGCAAAAGCGCAAAAATCGGCGCCTTTGCCTGTCCGTCCCGCGCCGAAACCGAAAACAACGGTCGCGTCTTCAGCCGTTATCACGGATTCGACCCACCGTCCTTCAGAAAAAAAAC
Source organism: Holdemanella biformis (assembly GCA_963611245.1). GTDB lineage: Bacteria > Pseudomonadota > Alphaproteobacteria > CASFRQ01 > SAAU01 > CASFRQ01. The sequence goes on along the minus strand of CAVDQP010000004.1, from coordinate 5,197 downwards.
AACCGCCCAAACCTGTGAAACCTCAACGACCGACTCCTTCTGAGCCGTCAGAGTCTCTTTACGATATGCAAAGTCTTTTGGCGTCCGTAGAAGATTTTAAAACCTCTTTGCAGGATAAAGGCGCCGCCATCAAAGATAAAAAAGCTTCCGTTGGAAACGGACAAAAAACAGATAAAAGCAAGGATTCTTCCGCCTCTTTCGGTGAAGAAGATTCTTATTCTTCGGCACAAACGCTTGCCGAAACGACAATCGGCGCTTATTCTTTAAATGCAACGGGACTTGTGGCGCCGGAAGAAATAGGCATCAGCGCCAAAGACAAAATCGGATTGATGCTGCGGAAATGTTGGAACGTTGACGCCGGTGTGCAAGGCATTGAAAATATGATTATCGATATTAAAGTTTCCTTGGACAGAAACGGGCAAATCCAAGATGTTTTCATTTTGAATCAAGAAAGATACCAACACGACCCAACTTTCCGATCCGTGTCCGAATCAGCCCGAAGAGCCGTCTACATTTGCGGCCAGAACGAAGAAGAGTCGCCGTTTAAATTTCTTGCGCAAAATTACGCTTCCTCGTATAGTCAGTGGAAAGAGCTTCTTTTAAAATTTGATCCTTTCATCGGAGGACTTCTGTAATGATTTTTTTGAAAAAAAAGACTGTTGATTGTTTTATTATGGCTTTTTTCTGCCTTGTTTTTCTTCTTGGCAAAAGCCAACCGTCTTATGCGATTTTGCAAATCGACGTATCCGGAGCCATGTCCGATCCTTTGCCGTTGGCGATGCCTTACTTCGGAGGCAATTCTTCCTCGGAAAAAGAAATCGGGCGAAAAATTGTTCAAGTCATTGAAAACGATCTGACCTCTTCGGGCATTTTCAAAATCATTGACAGGCAAGCTTATATTCAAATTTTGGATTCCATCAATATGCGGCCGAAATTTGAAGATTGGAAAGTTCTGAAAGCGCAAGGGCTTGTCTATGGTCAGGTGGAAGAAAAAGAAGACGGTTCTTTACAGGTTTCTTATCGTTTGTTTGATGTGTACTTCGCTCAACAGATAGAGGGCACGTCATTGACGACAAAGGCGGAAAACTGGCGACGGATTGCGCATATGATTTCCGATCAGATTTACCAAAGAATCACCGGAGAAAAGGGATATTTCGACACGCGTATCGTTTATATTTCCGAAGAAGGAAACGATAAAAACAAAATAAAAAAACTGGCCATTATGGATCAGGACGGGGAAAACAGACACTATTTAACCGACGGGTCTTATATGGTTTTAACGCCGCGTTTTTCGCCGAATATGCAGCAAATTACTTATTTTTCGTATTCAAAAGGCACGCCGAGGATTTATCTTTATGATATAGAAACAGGACAACAGTCCGTTGTCGGAGATTTTCCCGGAATGACTTTTGCACCCCGTTTTTCGCCGGACGGCAAAAAGCTGATTATGAGTATGGCTTTTCACGGCAATTCGGAAATTTATACGCTTGACATCCAAACGGGACGAAAAAAACGCCTGACAAATCATCCGGCGATTGACACGTCGCCCAGCTACGCGCCCGACGGAAAACAAATTGTTTTCAATTCCGACAGAGGAGGTTCTCAACAGCTGTATATCATGAACGCGGACGGCAGCAAAGTCAGAAGAATTTCCTTCGGCAAGGGCAATTACGCCACGCCCGTTTGGTCCCCCAGAGGAGATTACATCGCTTTTACCAAAATTGAATCCGGAAAATTTTACATCGGCATTATCCGACCGGACGGTTCCGGAGAACGATCGATTGCGCAAGGATACCTTGTCGAAAGCCCTTCTTGGTCTCCCAACGGTCGACAGATTCTTTTTTACCGGCAAACACCGCCTGTCAACGGGAAAAGCGCTTCCAAAATATACGCCATCGACATCACGGGGTATAACGAACGGCTCATCGACACACCGACGAACGCTTCGGATCCGACGTGGTCCCCGCTTCTGTCCAAATAAAGCAAGTTTTTCACTCACAAAGGATTTTTCAAAAAAGTTTTTATGCGACGTTTTATCAAAGAATTTTTTTCGTCTTATCAGAAAGATAAAAAAATAAATCGCAAAACCTGTTTTTTTATAAAATCAGTTGCGTTTTATAAAAAATGGCAATAATATATCCTTAAATTTATTTAAAGAAGGACCTCTAAAATGAAACTGAAATACTTTTTTCTAGCCGCTTTGCTGACAACCGCCTGTTCTTTTTCAAAAGACAATATCCAGCACGAAACCCTTCGTTTACCTCAGGAAAGAATATCTCCTTTAGACACAGAGATGTATCAGAACCATTCTCTGAAACGTAAGATAGAGGTTGAAAAGAAAAGACAAAAAACCAATATTCGTTTTGAATATCCGGATTCTTACACGCGTTTGCCCGAACGGCAACCCGATCAACAAACCGGAGGAAAAACAAAGTCCTCTCCGAAAAAGCCGACCGTTGTAAAGACAGAAAAACGGTCTGTTCAAAAAGAAATATCTTTAATCGAATCGCAACAAGAATCCACTTTAAGTTCTGAACCGGATACGCCGATTACCAGCGATGAATTGGCCAACAAAACGGAAGTTGAAGTGATTGTGACGGAAAAATCCGATTCTGCAGAAAAAGCAACGGAAGAAACACAAACGGAAGAGGCTCAAAAAACAGGCTGCTGGTGCCGGCTGGGAAAAGCGTGTGAATCTTGCTTGGAAAATGCAGAAAATAAATAATTTTATTAAAAAAAGTTGTCATACAATATAAAAAAGGAGACCCAAAATGACATTTAAATTTTTATCCGCCTTTGTGCTTTTAGGCTTTTTATCCGCCTGCTCCAACAAACCGGCAGAACCTTCTCAATTCGCCGTTCCGACGGAAGGCGGCTATGCGTGGCAGGAAGAAGTTGACGTTTCTTCTTTGCAAGATACGGAAATGTCCAAACAATTTAAGAAAGACACCGAAAATATGGTCTTTTTTGCCTTCAATCGTTATGATGTGACAGGCCAAAATCTGGAAATTTTAAAAGCGCAGGCCGAATGGTTAAAAGCACACCCGGCGGCGTTGATTTTGATTGAAGGTCACGCCGATGAAAGAGGAACGCGCGAATACAACCTCGCTTTGGGCGAAAGAAGAGCGGCTTCCGTGATGGATTTCTTTATTGCCAGCGGCATTAACAAAGAAAGAATCAAAACGATTTCTTACGGTAAAGAACGGCCTATGGTTGTCGGTTCCACCGAAGAAGCGTGGAGCAAAAATCGTCGTGCCGTAACGATTGTTCAATAATCGTAAGACGTTTTTGAATTTTCGTAAAAAACTCTTCAAAAAAAATACTTTTCCTCTTATACTGAGGGAAAGTATTTTTCTTTTAAAACAAAAGCAGGAAAAAATGAAAAAATATGGCACCGGATCTTTTTTGATTCAATTTTTGTTGATATTCTTTGCCGTTCAAGGAGTTTTTGCGCAAGAAATCCCCCAAAAATCGGCCGATTATCTTTATCAAAAAATCAACACTTTGGAAAACCAGTTGACGGAAATGACGGGCGCTTTGGAACAAATGGCGTATAAACTGTCCCTGTTGGAAGAAAAAATCCAAAAAGAAAACGCCGATATGACTTTTCGTTTAAACGAGTTGGAACAAAAAACACCGCTGACGCAAGGAGGACTCTCGTCTTCAATTTCCCCGGACGCGGCAAAAAACAGTCTGCCCGTTTCGACAAATACGCCCACAGAATCCGAAAATCTTTCAAAAACACAGGAAGCCGCGCAACCGGAGCAGGCAGACGTTGCGACCTCTTTTTCCGATCCGAAAGAAATGTATGACGATGCGTATCAATTTTTGGTCAAAACAGAATATGAAACAGCTCAAGAAAAATTAGCTGCGTTTCTTCAAAAATTTCCGGACCACCCTTTAGCGGGCAACGCAAAATATTGGCTGGGCGAAACCTATTATGTCCGCGGATTATATGAACAAGCGGCCGTGCAATTCGCCGACGGTTTTCAAAAATACAAAACAAATGTGAAAGGGGCGGACAACTTGTTAAAGTTGGGAATGTCCATGCAAAAATTGGATAAAAAGACAGAAGCTTGCACCGCTTTTCGAAATTTGAAAAAGGAATTTCCGAAAGCGTCGTCGTCCATTTTACAAAAAGCGCAGGACGAGGCCAAAAAACTGAAATGTCGTCCTTAAACACACTTTTTCCCAAAAAAAAAGCCGTCTTTTCGTGCTTGGACGAAAATCTTTTTTTTCGCCATTTTGAAGAGCTTTTGCAAAAAGCGGAAGGCCTTTGGCAACTCCTTAAAAAAGAAAGCTTTGAAAAAAAAATAGCCGTCGCCGTTTCCGGCGGAGCGGACAGTCTGTGTTTAACTTTGCTTATGAATCAATGGTGCCTTAAAAACGACTATTGTTTAACCGCGCTGACCGTCGACCATCAATTAAGACCGGAATCCGGCATCGAAGCGCAAACCGTGCATCAACTGTTAAAGGATAAAAATATTTGTCATCATATTCTTGTCTGGCAACATGAGCCGCTGCTTTCTCGTATTGAAGAAAAAGCAAGAGAGGCTCGTTATGGTCTTTTATCCGATTTTTGCAAGCAAAAAAACATTCCTTTTTTACTGACCGCGCATACGCAAAACGATCAGACGGAAACTTTTCTTTTGCGCCTTTCCAAAGGCAGCGGACCGGACGGATTAGCCGGCATAAAACCCGTTTTTGCCACCCATAATCTGGTGTTTTTGCGTCCTCTTTTGGAATTTACAAAAGAAGAAATCATCGGTTTTTTGCAAAAAAATAATCTCAAATGGATAGAAGATCCTTCGAATCAAAACGAAGATTTTGACCGCGTCCGATTAAGAAAAGAAAGGCAAAATCTGGAAAAAATAGGACTGACACAATCTTGTTTGGTCAAAAGCATTCACCGATTGCAGGAAACAAGCGACTTTATTGAGGAAGAAACCGGAAAAGCTCTTGATTTTTGCGCCGTTATCGATCCAAAAGGCTACGCCGTTTTGAAAAAAGAAAAATTTTTAACGCTGTCCGTTTTTTTGCAAAAAAGGATTTTAAACCGGCTTTTGTTTCTCATCGGCGGGAAAAAATACGCGCCTTCTTGGAAAAAAACGGAAACGCTGCTTGAGGATTTTCCCCAAAAAACAACGTTAGGCGGGTGTCTGTTTTTCAACCGAGCGGACAGAATTTTCATTTGTAA
>CAVDQP010000003.1:9744-27873 GCA_963611245.1 Holdemanella biformis | reverse complement strand
GTGTCCGGCAGGTTCTTTTCAGGGAAATTCCGCTTGTTTTTTGTAAAAAGAAAGCTTATATTTCTTGAATAAATTTTTCTTGCCGAATGATATTGAAAAGAGGTGCTTTCTGTTTGTCGCTTTTTTCAATTTTTTGATGCCCAAGAAAAACAACCTATTGAAATTTTATTAAAGAAAATTGATGAAAAATATAAGGCAAAACGACCAACAACCGGAACGTCCGTGTGATCATGCCGGTTGCGATAAAAAAGGGGAATACAAGGCTCCGAAGGATAAAAGCTTAAAGGAGTATTATTGGTTTTGTCTGCAACATGTTGAAGAATATAATAAAAATTGGGATTATCTGGCAGGTTCCACGCCCGAGGAAATAGAAAACAAAATTCGGGAAGATGTGGTGTGGCATCGTCCGACATGGAAACTTGGGCAAAGAAAAGCTCAAGTCAGAGGGTTCGGTGATCTTCTCGATCTTTTTGAACAAAACGCAGAGACGGAATTGCCCCGAATTCCAAAAGAGTGTTTGGAAGCTTTCGGCCTTTTGAATCTTTCTTTGGATTGTTCCGTGGCGCAACTGAAATCCTCTTACAAAAAACTGGCGAAAAAATATCATCCGGACTTGAATGCCGGCGATAAAAAAGCCGAGGAAAAATTTAAAACAGTGACGCAGGCGTATCATCTGCTTTTGTCTTGGATGACGACAGAAAAAAAGTCACGAAAAAGTTCAAGAACGTAAAGAGAAAGTATCGAAAACTCCCGAGTCGGAAAAACAGAGGCGGTTTATTAAAAAAACGTTTTTTTTATTCGTTTGCTTTTTTAAAAAAGCATAAAAAAAGCACCCTTTGAAGAGTGCTTTCATTAAAAATCCGATATCAAGGATTAAACAGACGCTTTTGATTCCAAAGCCTTTTGAATGCGGTGTTTCAGTTCCAACGCCTCTTTTGTCAAGACGGAATCTTTTTCACCCAGCAGATAAGAATCCAACCCGCCGTTGTGTTCAATAGTGCGCAACCCCGGAACGGAAATACGCATACGGACAGTCGTTCCCAACGCCTCGCTTAAAAGAGAAACATTCTGTAAATTCGGGAGAAAACGTCTCTTTGTCTTGTTATTCGCATGGCTGACATTATTACCAACCATAGCACCTTTCCCAGTAATTGGGCATTTTTTAGTCATAATGCGATTCCTTTCGTACTCTCGTAATAAGCTCGTCATAAAAAATAAGATGAGGCGATTTTTACCCGAATTGAAAGCAAAAGTCAACAGAAAAATAATGATTTTCTTATTTTTCTGCCGAAAATGTTCGGAAAATGTCGTCTTGTTCGGCGGAATAATGAAAAAAAGTCAAAGAAAAAAGTTTTTAAAAGCCGTTGGATGGGCCTTTTCTTTTTTATTGTTTTTTCAAAACGGATTCGAGTATAATCAATCATATTAAAGTAAAAAATATAAAAAAACAGCCGGAAAAATAATTTCTATTGTTATGACTTTTTTGAAACAGGGGAGGGAAAATTGATGAAAAAAATTATTTTAGCTGCCATCGGCTCTTTGCTTTTGTTCTCTTGCGCGTCCGGTCCGGACGAGTATACGTATCAGGAAATGGGTCAAGCATCTTCCGTGCGCGAAGGAAAGGTTATTGCCATTCGGGCGGTGCAGGTGGCGTCTCAATCCGGTATCGGACAAACCGGCGGCGCGGTGGCGGGTGGCGCTTTAGGTTCCATGGTGGGCGGCAATACGGCCACGCATATCGTCGGTGCCGTCGGTGGCGCGATTTTAGGGGGTTTTTTCGGTAACCAAACGGAAAAAGTTATTACAAAAGAGACGGCTTATGAATTTACGGTGCTCCAATCAGACGGAGAAGTAATTGCCGTTATTCAGAAAAATCCGGAAAATATTCAACTCGGAGACGAAGTTTTGCTGGTGGGCTCCATGAAAAATATGCGCATTCAGAAGAAAAACTATTAAATCGATAGCAAAATAAAATCTCTCTGAAAAATAAAAGTTAAAACCGGTCGCCCTGTTTTTTTTAAATAGGGCGGTTAAGAAAGAAAACTGGAGTAAAGTCAAGTTTTGCTTTTTCTTTTAAGATTTTTGCGTCAGCTTCTGCCGAATAATTTTTCAATATCTTTTAGCTTGAGTTCGATATAGGTCGGGCGTCCGTGAATGCACTGTCCGGAAAAAGCGTTTTCTTCCATTTGCCTTAAAAGCGCGTTCATCTCTTCAATCGTGAGAGCACGTCCGGCGCGAACAGACCCGTGGCAAGCCATACGTGCCAGAATGTCTTTCATTTTTTCCTTAAAAACATACGAATCTCCCATATCGGCAAAGACATCTGCCAAATCTTTCATCAAAGCCGGAATATCCAGTTGTTCCAAAAGAGCGGGCACTTCTCGCACCATTAAAGCGCCTTCTCCGAAAGAATCGTAAGATAAACCCAATTGTTTCATTTCCTCTTTATGTTCCGAAAGAATCAGAACGGAATCGGGCGGCAATTCCACAATTTCCGGTATAAGAAGATATTGCGTGATGATTTTGCTTTCATAGGCGGTTTTTAATTTTTCATACGTCAACCGTTCGTGAGCGGCGTGTTGATCCACGATAATCAAGCTGTCCAACGTTTGAGCCACAATGTAGGTTTTTTGTATCTGCGCTTTTGCAAAGCCAAGCGGCGGAAAAGCGTTGTGTTCTCCCGTGGCGTTTGGAGGCATATTTTCTTTTGAGGAAAAAAAAGAAGTCTCCTCATCTGTGTCTTGCAAAAAAGGCGATGATTCCGCCTGTGGGGAATATTCTTGAAAAACGCTGTCTTGTTCCGGTTGCCATTGAACCGGAACGGAAAAAGAATCCTGAAGACAAAAAGGTTCTTGTGTCGGTGTGCCGAAAGAAGAGGCCTTTGATGCGCAAGAAGCGCCCAAAACAACGCCGGACGGTGTCACGGCTCTTTCAGAAAAACCGTAACGGGAAGAAAAAGACCTTTTCCAAGACGGGTCTTTCGGTAAAGAAGGAAGTTCTCCTTTTTCAAAAGAACCTAAAGCACCGATGCCGATGGTTGTGGAGGTTTTAAATCCTCCCTGAGCCAAAGCTTGTTTCATAGCGCCGATGATTAACCCCCGAACGGGCGCTTCATTTTGAAAGCGGACCTCGATTTTCGCCGGATGGACGTTGACGTCTATTTTTTCCTGCGGTACGGTTAAAAATAAAACAGCGACGGCAAAACGCCCTTGAAATAAAAGCCCCTGATAAGCGGCTTTTAAAACCCCCGGGAAAAGTTTGTCTTTGATATACCGGCCGTTGACAAAGAAAAATTGAGCGGCGGACGTGGCTTTCGTGTAAGTCGGCAGACCGATATAGCCTTTTAAAGTCATACCGTCGTAGGCAGCTTCAATCGGCAAGGTGTTTTCAATGAAATCTTTATCGACGACATCTTTGATTCTTTCTAAAAGGGACGAGGCGGCAGGATAAAACAAAATCCTTTTTTTATCATCATAAAGAGTCAAAGAAACATCAGGCGCCGTTAAAGCGATGCGATTGAAAATTTCTTTTGAGGCGATAAGTTCGGAAGCGTTGCTTTTTAAAAACTTTAATCGGGCGGGGGTGGCATAGAACAAATCCCTCATTTCCACCTGAGTTCCGGCAGAAAGCGACGCGGGAAACACCTCGCTTTTTTCGCCGCCGTTGACCTCAATGGCAAAAGCCGAATCACTTCCTTTCGCGCGGGAAATGATTTTCAGTCGTGAAACAGAGCCGATAGAGGGTAAAGCTTCCCCTCTGAATCCGAAAAAGTCGATTTTGAACAAATCGTCCGTCGGCAATTTTGAAGTGGCATGCCGTTCAACAGCTAAAGACAATTCTTCCGCCGTCATGCCTTTGCCGTTGTCTTTCACAATAAGCAACTGTTTTCCGCCGTCAACAAGAGTGACTTCCACCTGCGTCGCTCCGGCGTCCAAGGCATTTTCCATCAACTCTTTTAAGGCCGATGACGGACGTTCTACCACTTCGCCGGCGGCAATTTGGTTGATAATGCGGGAAGGCAACAGTCGTATCATTCAAAATCCCTTTTCGTTTATTCTTTTGTTTTTCTTATGTTCCTTGATGTCTTGCGTTTTATTTTTCTGGCGTCGGCAGGTTGTTTCGCTTTTGGCGAATGTAGTCAATCAACCCGTTTGTGGAAGAGTCGTGACACAAGGGTAAAGACATATCTTTCAGTTCGGATAAAATAGTGTTCGCCAGTTTTTTGCCCAGTTCCACCCCCCATTGATCAAAACTGTTTACATCGAAAAGAACGCCTTGCACAAAAACTTTGTGTTCGTAAAGGGCAATCAATTTTCCCAAGCTTTTCGGAGTGAGTTTGTCCATTAAAATAGAGTTGGACGGGCGGTTGCCGGAAAAAATCCGAGAAGCAAATTGATAATCCGGAACGCCTTCTTCTTCCAGTTGCTTTTTCGATTTTCCTTTCATTAACGCTTCCGGTTGCGCCAAAAAGTTGGAAAGCAGAACGTTTTGATGCGTCCCCAATTCATTTAAGGAATAAACTTCCGCAATAAAGTCGCAAGGGATTAAATGCGTCCCTTGATGCAAAAGCTGGTAAAAAGAATGTTGTCCGTTGGTGCCGGGTTCGCCGAACACAATCGGCCCCGTCGGATAAGAAACAAAGGTTGCTTCTTTCGTGGCGGATTTGCCGTTACTTTCCATGTCCAGCTGCTGTAAATACGCCGGAAATCTGCTTAAATATTGGTCGTAAGGCAAAACAGCATAGCTTTCCGCCTTGAAAAAATAAGAGTACCAAAAGCCGATAAGTCCCATAATAACGGGAATATTGCGTTCAAAAGGAGCCGTCTGAAAGTGCGTGTCCATTTCATAAGCACCTTCCAAAAACAGGTTGAAATTATCGTATCCTATCGCCAACATCAAAGACAATCCGATGGCGGACCAAATGGAATACCGACCCCCGACAAAGTTCCAAAATTCAAACATATTTTCCGGATTGATACCGAATTTTATCACCTCTTCGGTGTTGGTGGACAATGCGACAAAATGTTTGGCGACTGCCGTTTCGTCCGATACTTTTTTTATAAACCAGTCGCGTGCGGAACGAGCGTTCATCATCGTTTCTTGAGTCGTAAAGGTTTTTGAGGCAATCAAAAACAAGGTTGTTTCCGGATTTAAATCTTTTAAAGTTTCAACGGTTTGCGTGCCGTCCACATTGGAAATAAAGTGAAAACGCATATCCTTGGCCGCGTATTTATGCAAAGCCTGCACCGTCATTTGCGGCCCTAAATCCGAACCGCCGATGCCGATATTGACGATATCCGTGAATTTTTTACCGGTAAAGCCGGTGATTTTTCCAAAACGCACACCGTCGGAAAAAGTTTTCATCTTTTCCAAAACCGCCTTGATTTGAGGCATAACGTCCTTGCCGTCGGCATACACGGGACGATGGCTTTTATTTCTCAAGGCCGTGTGCAACACTTGTCTTTTTTCGGTCGAATTGATTTTGTCGCCGTTAAACATGGCGGTGATACGGTCGCGCAAATGTCGGGCGTCGGCAAGTCTGAAAAGAATGGGTAAAGTGTCGTCCGTGATTCGGTTTTTGGAAAAGTCAAACAAAAAATCGTCCAGCCTGAAAGAATATTTTTCAAATCTTTTCGGGTCGCTTTCAAATAAATCGTTCATTTGAAGATTTTTTACTTGATTAAAATGCGCTTGCGCTTCGGCGGTAAGGTTGTTCATTTCTTGAGACATAATCGGATTCTCCGTTCGGTTTTGAGTTTATTTTTTATTTTCGGTCGGTCTGTTTTTCGTTGAAAGGGAGTTTGTTGTGCTCCGGTTGAGGCGTTTGTGTTTCCTCCGGCTTTTTCTTTTCTTCCGTTATCTGCGGGTGCAGATAAAATTCCGGCGGCAAAGCCAATTTTTCCTCCGGCGTCATTTTTTCCGGATTGATTTGATAAGAGGAACACGCGCCGATTCCGGTCAACAAAATAAAAAAAGACATCTGCCAAATTTTTGTAAGTTTCATTTTGATTCTCCTTTAACTTCTTTTTTCTCCAAGGAGTGTTGAATCTTTGCTTTTCGAGATTCCGTGTAAAAGGAAAAAAACAACAAAGCAACGCCGATACAGATAAAGCTGTCGGCAAAATTAAAGGCCGGCCAGTGGTATTTTCCGGCGAAAACATCAATAAAGTCCACGACGGCGCCGACTCTCAATCGGTCAATAATGTTGCCGACGGCGCCCGACAAAGTTAAAATAAGTGCGTATTTTGTGATTTTGTTTTTTTCCTGCAAGAACCAAAAAAACAAAACACAGACAATTACTAAGGAAATAAAAGCCAAAAGATACCTGTGATACGGGCTGTCCGACGAAAATAAAGAAAAGCTGACGCCTGTGTTAAACACCAAAACCAAATTTAAAAACGGAAAAATCTTGACGGGAGAGATTAAAACCAACTCTTTCAAGACAACTATTTTTGACAATTGGTCCAAAAATAAAGTCAGACAGAATAATACAAAATAATACATGACACTCCTTTATCATTCATCGGTTCTTGCGACGTTCGTATCGTGGCGGGGCGAAAATTTTCAAAAAGATTAAAGTCACCATAGACTATTTTCTTCTTTTTTTCCACAAAAAACTGATAAAAAACTTGATTTTGTAAGGAAAAAAATTTAACCTTAAAGAAAACGCTTTGAGGCGGATTTTATGGCAAAAAAACAAGATGAAAAATAAGGTTTTATGAAACAAATGAATATTTTTACAACAGTTCGTGAAGAGATCTTTCAAGCGCTTCGCTTTTTGGCGGAAGAAGGAAAAGTCCCGTTTTTTGATGAAAATGATTTAAAAAGAGTGGCGGTGGAACCTCCCAGAGACAGCTCTTTCGGTGATGTGGCGACAAATGCTTGTCTTGTTTTGGCTTCCAAAGCAAAAATGAAACCGCGGGATATGGCGGAACTGTTAACTTCTCGTCTGGGAAAAAATCCGTTTGTCGAAACAACGCAGATTGCCGGCGCCGGTTTTGTGAATATGCGCTTGTCCAATTCTTTTTGGACGCGTCAGCTGGAAACAATATTGAAAGAAGGTATTCATTACGGCGACAGTTCTATGGGCAACGGTGAAAAAGTCAATGTGGAATTTACTTCCGCCAATCCGACGGGTCCTCTTCATGTGGGGCACAGCCGCGGCGCCGTGTTCGGAGACGCCTTGTCTTCATTGTTGCAAAAGGCGGGATACGATGTGACGCGCGAATATTATATTAACGACGCCGGCGCGCAGGTTGCCAAGTTGGCTCGTTCCGCTTATTTAAGGTATCTGGAGGCGTTGGGACAAAATATCGGTGAAATTCCGGCGGGGCTTTATCCGGGGGAATATCTGAAAAAAGTCGGCGTCAAAATCGCGGAAAAAGACGGCAATAAATGGGTTGATGTCGCCGAGGAAGAGTACTTGCCTTACTTTAAAAAAGTGTCGACCGACTTGATGATGGACATGATTAAAGAGGATTTGGCGCTGGCGCATATCCATTTTGATGTTTTTTCATCGGAAAAGGCGATTGCGGAATCCGGCGCCGTTGAAAAGGTAATGGACTTTTTGGATAAAGAAGGGTTGATTTATCAAGGCGTTCTTGAAAAACCCAAAGGAGCCAAGGCGGCGGACGATTGGGAACCTCATGAAATGACGATTTTCAAATCTACTCTTTTCGGCGATGAAGTGGATCGGCCGTTGCGCCGTTCCGATGGGTCTTACACTTACTTTACGCCGGATATTGCCTATCAATTGGACAAGTATAAACGGGGATTTAAAAAGCTGATAATGGTTTTGGGCGCCGATCACGCCGGTTACGTGGCGCGGATGAAAGCCGCGGTGAAAGCCGTGACAAAAGCAGATGCTGAAATTGACTTTCTTTTGTGCCAGATGATTAACTTCACGGAAAACGGGCAACCGGTGAAAATGTCAAAACGCGCGGGAACTTTTGTGACATTTAAGGATTTGTTGGACGAGGTGGGAACCGATGTCGTGCGCTTTTATTTATTGACGCGCAAGCAAGACAGCCAGCTGGATTTCGATTTTGTTAAGGTAAAGGAACAATCAAAAGATAATCCTGTTTTTTATGTCCAATACGCATATGCGCGCGGGACTTCCGTTAAACGGTTGGCCGAGGAAACTTTCGGACAAACAGCCGATGAATTGATTAAAACGGCCGATTTGTCTTTGTTGAAAGAGGAAGAATTATCCGTCGTGCGTCTTCTTTCCTTGTGGCCGAGGCAGGTTGAAATGGCGGCTTTGGCTTATGAACCGCACAGGTTGGCTTATTTTTTGTTTGATGTGGCAAGCTTGTTCCACGGGTTGTGGAATAAGGGACGGGAAGACGCTTCAAAACGTTTTATCGATCCCAAAAATAAAGAATTATCAAAAGCGCGGTTGGCGTTGGTGTCAGGCGTTATGACCGTGATTGAATCGGGGTTGGCCGTTTTCGGTGTCGCGCCCGCGGAGGAAATGTAATGAATGATGATGATTTGAAATTTACCGATGACGATATGGACGCTTTTCCCGTTCAAAAAGAGGAAGAACAAGACGAAGAACGGGCAACTCTTTCTGTATTTGCAAAAGAAAAACAAAAAGACAAAGAGCCTGTGATACAAGAGCCTTTGCCTGATGAAAAAGTCAGAAAATGGGAGGAAAATTTCCTGAAAGAACAGGAAAAAACGGGTGATTTTTCTTTTCAAAAACCGGATTGGGGGCAAGAGCCTGAATCTCAATCACGGGAAGAGACGGCTCCGGCAACGGAACAAGGAGGAGAATCGGCGGTAAAATCAGAATCTCCGTCGGACTTTGAAGAACAAAAAGACTTCCTTTCATCAAAAGAAGAGGAAGAAAATTCACAGTCTTTTGCCGAAGAAAATGAAAAAAGCCGGTCGGCGACTTTTTCTGTTTTCGCGGATAATGCCGAGGAGGAACGGGAACAGAGGCAACCGGAAAATCATCAGGAAAAAACTTTCGGCGCGAATTTTTCTTTTAATGACGATTTCGAAGTCAAAGAAGAGGCTGTGACTTTCGGAGCCAAGCCGTCTTTTATGGAAGAAGAGGGAGAAAAGCCTTTGGCATCTTCTTTTGTGATAGAAGAACAGTTGAATTTTTCCACGGTGATAAAGGTTATTTGTTTGTTATTGATTCTGTCGGTGGCCGGCGGTTTTTTGATTTGGAAATACGCTTTATCCGAAAAAACGGTTACTTCTCCGCTGATTATCAAAGCGGAAGACGGCCCGATGAAGGTTCGTCCGGAAAATGCGGGGGGGATGGATATCCCCGGGCAAAATAAACAAGTGTATCGGTTGATTCGTTCTCAAGACGAGGAACGCGCGGTCGAACGCTTCTTCCCTCAAACGGAAGAGCCTGTTTTACCGGATTTTGAAGAAAATATCGAAGAAAACGATGAGATGCCATCGGCCGGTGTTGATGAAACGGACGATATCGGTCGTTTGATTTTGCAAAGTGCGGCGCAGGTCGGCGAAGAGCCGGAACCCGTGCAGGTGATTGTTTCCGATGAGGAACCGTTGGAACTTTTTCCTTTAAGAGAGGGAGAAACCTACGAAAATGAAAATGAAAATGAACCGGCTTCGGTTTTAGCACAGGAGGCTGTCGAGGTTTTCAGGGAGGAAAATTCGGCAGAAACGACGATTCTTGAACAAAAAACAACAGAGAGTGAAGACAAAAATGTTTTGCAAACGGAGACGAAAAAAGACGTTTCCGGCGCTGTATCGGGCAACGTAGAGGAAAAAACGTCCGAACAGAAAAAAAATAGCAAAGAGTCTGATAAAAAAGCGTCTGCCGATACAATATCAAAGGAAAAAGACACTCAAAAGGAAAAAAATAAAACGGTGGGTAAAACAACCCCGAAAACGCCGATTGAGAAAAAATCGGTCGCCGTTGCCGGCGTGAAAAAAACAGAACAAAAGTCTGTTTTGTGGGCGGTGCAGTTATTGTCGTTAAAGGATAAAAAAGCCGCAGAAAAGGCGTGGCCGAAGATTTTAAAGAAAAATACCGCTTTATTGATTGATTTGTCTCACAAGATTGTTGAAGTTGATGTGCCGAACAAAGGAAAATTCTATCGTCTGTTGGTTGGCAAATTTAAGGACAGGGACGAGGCGCGGAGTCTTTGCGATAAATTGAAAAAAAGAAAGCAAGAGTGTGTCACGGCGCCTTTTTAATGAAGGTTTTAGAAGGGCGGTTTAAGAAAAAATTAAAAAGTCCAAACGGCTCTTTATTTTGCTCTTTTCTTTGATGATAAAATTGAAAAGAAGATAGGCTCCAAAAACAATAAAAGGAAAACACAAAAACGATGGAACGGTTTTTTTGGGCGACAACATGGGTTATTCCGGTTTTGCTTTCCCTTGTTTTGCATGAAACGGCGCATGGTTGGGCCGCTTTGTGGTTGGGGGATAAAACCGCTTTGAAAGCCGGCAGGCTCAGTTTAAATCCGTTGAATCATATAGATCCGCTCGGGACGGTGTTGATACCGGCGGTTTTGTTTTTATCTGGCTCTCCGTTTTTAGTGGGGTGGGCAAAGCCGGTGCCCGTTGATTTCGGCGCTTTGCGTTATTCTAAAAAAGGGGTGGGGCTTGTGGCCTTTGCCGGTCCTTTTATGAATGTTGTTTTGGCGATTTTTAGCGTGCTCGGATTGCAATTGTTGGCATTTTTGCCGCCTTTTAGTCTGTGTTTGTGGGTTTTTATCAATTTTCAAAACCTTTTGTTTTTCTCGTTGTCCATAGCCGCGTTCAACCTGTTACCTGTGTTGCCTTTGGACGGCGGAAGAATTTTAACGGCCTTGTTGCCGGACAAATGGGCGCGCCAATACGGTGCAACGGAAAGATACGGATTGCCGGTGTTGTTTATGTTGTTGGTGGCTTTGCCGATGCTGAAAATAGATATTGTTTCTCCGTTTGTTCGTGTTGTCGGCGGTTTTTTGAAAAAAATTGTTCAAGTATTTATCTTTACAAGATGACAAAATGTTTTTTTAGGTCTATAAGAAAAGAAAAAATATCAAACCAAAGAAAAAAGAGGATTGACAATGTATGATATAAAATGGATTCGGGAAAATCCCGATATTTTTGATAAAGGGCTGAAAAGAAGAGGGTTGGCCCCTGTTGCCGAACAAATATTGGAGATGGATAAAAAATATCGCCAGTTTCAAACTTCTTATCAGGAATTGCAGGCGCGGCGCAACGATGTTTCCAAAAAAATCGGAGAAGCAAAGCGTCAGGGATTGTCGGTGGAGGATTTAACGGCTCAGGTGTCGGAAATTAAAGCTAAAATGGCGGAAATTGAAGAAACGGACGCGTCTTTGGAAGAAAAAATTCGGACATTGCTGATTTCTTTGCCGAATACGCCGGCGGACGATTCGCCGGACGGCGACAGCGACGAAGACGCTTTGGAATTGCGCCGTGTCGGAACGCCTCGAAAATTTGATTTTCAGCCTTTGGAACATTTTGAATTAGGGGAAAAATTGGGCTTGATGGACAGTGAACAAGCCGCCGTTCTTTCCGGCGCAAGGTTTACTTTGTTGAAAGGCCCTTTAGCCAGAATGGAACGCGCTTTGGGGCAGTTTATGCTTGATGTCCACACGCAGGAAAAAGGCTATACGGAAATGGAAGTGCCTTTATTGGTGAAGGCGGGAACTTTGTTCGGAACCGGTAATCTGCCGAAATTCGAAGAGGATTTATTTAAAACAACGGACGGCCGGTATTTAATCCCGACGGCGGAAACTTCCTTGACGAATATTGTCAACGGTAAAATTTTGGAAGAAGACCAACTGCCGATTCGCGTGACGGCTTTGACGCCTTGTTTCAGATCGGAGGCGGGCTCTGCCGGCAAAGACACGCGGGGTATGATTCGGCAACATCAATTTTACAAAGTGGAAATGGTTTCCATTACGCATCCTGATAAATCTTGGGACGAATTGGAACGAATGATAGGTTGCGCGGAGGACATTTTAAAAAGATTGGAATTGCCTTACAGAGTGGTTTCTTTGGCGGCCGGAGATATGAGTTTTTCTTCTCATAAAACGTGCGATTTGGAAGTGTGGTTACCCGGTCAAGGACGATACAGAGAGATTTCCAGCTGTTCGAATTGCGGGGCGTTTCAGGCGCGACGCATGAATGCGCGCTTCCGTCCGAAAGGACAAAAAGGAACGGCGTTTGTTCATACGTTGAACGGATCCGGATTGGCCGTCGGGCGGACGTTAATCGCCGTTATGGAAAATTATCAGCAAAAAGACGGTTCTATTGTTGTTCCTCAAGTGTTGCGCCCGTATATGAACGGTTTGGAAATTATCAAATAATTTTTGGCGGCGCTTGATATTTTTTGCACGAGCTGAAATTAAAATTCCGGCGTTTCCTAAAGCAAAAAGGAGGCCGGAATTTTTTATGTAAGTTTTTTATAAAGGCTGTTTTTCTTTTATATGGGTGTCTGTTAGACTTAAGAATATCTTCTCACTTCAAGAAAAAAGCCTAAACTGAAAATGTCATTGTTTTATTTTTAAGGACGGATGTCGGTCAAATAGGGGGGTCTCCCTAATACATCGAACTGTTGGCCGCATTTTATGCGCAGACTACTTAACATCCGTCCGCCTTGAAAAATATCCGACAGGACGATTCTTAAACGATATTTAATTCGCGCAGTTTTCTTTTTAATTCCAACAAATCTTGCCATGTTGTTTTTTTGTAAATCGGCGAACGCAAAAGAAAAGAAGGGTGAAAAATCGGTAAAACGGGGATTTCTCTGCCGTTTATTTGTAAAAAACGCCATTGTCCTCTGACGCGCGTAATGGTTTCTTCCGTTCGTAAAAGACTGGTGACGGAAGTTCCGCCGACGCAGACGATGACTTTCGGATTGATAAGTTCAATATGTTTTAAGATAAAAGGCAGGCAAAGATCCGTTTCCAACGTGGACGGCTTTCTGTTTCCGGGGGGGCGCCATGGAATAATATTTGAAATATACGCGTTTTTTTCGCGGCTGACCCCGATAAAGGAAAGCATTTTATCCAAAAGTTGTCCGCTGACCCCGACAAAGGGCAATCCTTGTCGGTCTTCATCGGCGCCGGGGGCTTCTCCGATAATCATTACGGGAGCGTTTGTAGGTCCTGTGCCGAAAACGGTGGTTGTCGCCGTTTTCTTTAAGGCACAGCCGTTAAAAGACTGCAAATTTTCCCGCAACTGTTCCAATGTTTGTGCTTGGGCGGATAAATTTTGCGCTGTTTGTAAAAAAGACGAATCGTCCGCGGTCAGCGTCGTTTCTGTTGAAAAAGAAACGGGGCTTTTCATTGATGCGGACGGTATGTTGTCTTTCAAGGCGGAGTTTGTTTCCGAGATATTTTTCTTTTTTCCCGCTTGATAGGCGTTCAAAGGAATATCTCCGGCGATATCGTCAACGCCGGCCGTAAAAAACCATTCAAGTATTTTTGTTTCTTTATTCATTTCCATTTAAAATGTTTTTCTGGTATAGTTATGACAATAAAACAAATTTTCCAAGATAAAAAGAGAAAAAAGTATGTTCAGAAAATTTTTAGGCACGTTTTTGATTGTTTTGTTTGTTTCTTCCTGTGGCAGCGTGACAGATGTTCAAGTGGAGGATATTAAAACAACTCAAGAAACGCAGCCGCATACATTGCCTGTTGAACAGCAGCTGGCGACGGAACCCGTTTTGGAAGACATTGATTTCGGGGATTTTTTGGCCGGATATTTTGCCGTGAAAGAAAAAGACATTCCGACGGCGGCGTATTATTATCAGCGCGCGTATAATCAGGATAAAGAAAATTTTGATTTGTTGACCTCTGCTTTTGTATTGACGGGGCTGACCGGCGATATTGACAAGGCGGGACCTTTGGCGGAAAAAGCATTGAAAGTGACGCCGTCCGATCCCGTGACGCGTTATGTGGCGGGCACGTATTACCTGAAACATGGTAATTTTGAAAAGGCAAAGGAAATTTTAACGCCTATTCAAAAAACGGGGTATTCAAGCGTGCTGGTTCCGATTATGCAAGCTTGGATTTATGCCGGCGAAAAAAATCAGGAAAAGGCGCTGAACAGCTTGAACGCCATTCTTGCCAATGAAGAAGTATCGGCTCTTTACCATTTTCACAGGGCTTTGATTTTGGAATATTTCGGC
Source organism: Holdemanella biformis (assembly GCA_963611245.1). Taxonomy (GTDB): domain Bacteria; phylum Pseudomonadota; class Alphaproteobacteria; order CASFRQ01; family SAAU01; genus CASFRQ01. Next base: position 13,733 of record CAVDQP010000003.1, on the reverse strand, counting down.
CGTATGGAAGAAGCATCGCCGGAATATCAGGTTTTATTGGACGCGCAGGCGACTTCTTTGAAAATATTGCTTTCGATGCTGAATTTTTATAAAAAGCAGGGCATTGAAAATAAAAAAGCGGACTTTTTGGAGGCCTATCAAAAAGCGTATTATTCTTCTGTTTTGGAAAATAATTTTCTGTCGTCTCCTTATGCGGCCGAAGTGATTGACACGCCTCAAAAAGGGGCGGCCGACGCGCTGTTTACCATGGCGGCCACTTACGCTTTAAGGCAAAACATCGAAACGTCTTTGTTGTTGGCCAGACTGGCTCTTTATCTTCATCCGGATTCGATTTTGATGCAATTTTTATCGGCGGAGCTGTTGGAAAGTTGCGGACAATTCGCCGAAGCAAACCTTTTTTACGAAAAATTGATTCAAAATAAAAAAATGCGGGAGTTCGCTTATTTGAAATTAGGCAACAACCTGCGCGCGATGCACCAGTATCAAAAGGCGTTGACAGCTTTTGAAACGGTGCGCAAAATCAATCCGGAACTTTTAACTTCTTACAGGTATATCGGCGACACCTACGCGGATTTGAAAGATTACCGTTCCGCTATAAAATATTACAACACGGCGATTTCAAAAGCGTCTGAGGACGATCCGGATTTGTGGGTTGTTTATTTTTCCAGAGGGACTTCCTTTTATCAGATACAAGACATTCCGAACACGTATCAAGATATGCGCAAAGCTTTACAGTTAAATCCCGACAACCCGATTGTTTTGAATTTTTTGGGCTATACGATGTTGGAAAACGCCGACAATCCGGACGAAGCTTTCGCCATGATATAAAAAGCGGCGGAATTGTTGCCGGAAAACGGGTCGATTTTGGACAGTTTGGGGTGGGTTTATTTCCAAAAAGAAAAGTATGCTCAATCGGTTGAAATTTTGGAAAAAGCCGCTGTTTTAGAAGCCGGTAACGCCGTTATCGGCAGCCATTTGGGCGATGCTTATTGGAAAACGGGACGCAAGAGGGAAGCGGTGTTCCAATGGCAAAAATCTTTGTCGTTAAAAGAAGAACAATCCGACGAATTGCGCGCGTATCTGCAGGAAAAAATACAAAAAGGCTGGTTTCCTCAACCTCAAACGAAAAAACGGTCGGAAAAAATGCCGCCTCTGCCCGTGAAAAAACCGGAAAAAAGGTCGAATTGACCTGAAAAAATCCGACTTTGTTGTATGAAAATAATCAAGTAAAGGAATTATTTATGAGCGTTTCTTCCAAAATTAAAAAAGTTTTATTGAAAATTCTGTATATTCTGATGCCGATTAAACCTTTGCGCCGTTCTTTGAAAAGCGCCATCAACGGGTGGAAAAATAACAAAATTATTTTTATCAAAGACGGAAAGGAACATGTAAAAAAATGGTATGAACTTTGCCCAAAAAGAGTTCGCGTGTCTTTTCGGGGGTCCGATAATGTCGTCAAAATAGAGTTACCTTTCGGAAAACACAAAAATCTTCAACATAAAATTCGTATTCGTATGAAAGGAAGCCACAATACCGCGTATATTCATAAAAATGTCTCGGGTAAAATGAGCGTGTTTATGCATCATGGCGATCAGAATTATTTTGAAGTCGGGGAAAATACTTTTATGGTCGATATAGGCGTTTCTTTAGCTAACAACACATGTAAAATCGGCAAAAATTGTATGTTGTCGAACAGTATCAGAATTTGGGGCGATACTCACTCCGTGTTGGATTATAAAACGGGAAAAGTTTTGAATGTGCCGAAAACGCCTATTTTAGTCGGGGATCATGTCTGGTTAGGCGAACGAGTGACTTTAACAAAGGGTGCTCAAATCCCCGATGATTGTATTGTCGGGATTGCTTCCGTCGTGACGAAAAAGTTTGATAAACCGCATTGTGTGATTGCGGGGTCTCCGGCTTTGGTGAAAAAAGAAGGCATCAGCTGGGACGAAGAACAACCAATGTCCTTGGCTGAAAAAATCGGCGAGGCGTGAACTTTTTTAACGCAAAGGGACGCCACGCCACGTTCCAAAAAAGCACCGCGTCTAAAAAACAACGTGCTCCAAAACAACGCGTCCAAAACAACGCAACGTCAAAAAACGTCGCGCCCAAAACAACGTGCCGGAATATAGAGTTGCCACAAATCCGACGTATCGGTCGGAATTGAAAGAAGGGCGGTCAACGTTAAAAGTTAATATTCATACCTTCTTTTATCGGGTCAACCGGTCCCGCGTTTTCATAGCGTTCTTTAAAGACCTCGTTTTCTTTGAATGTCGCCGAACAAATGCTTTTTTCTTTGTCCAAAGCGGGACTGTCAATGCGGTTGCAATCTAAAGCGGAATGAAAAAGAACTTCACTGTTCATATAATAAGGGGCGTTCTTTTGAATGTTTTTCCATTCTTCAGGGTATTTTGCAATCCATCTGTCAGAAGCCCACACAAAAGCAACGACATTTCTTAACGTTTTGGATTTGGAACGGTCGCCTTTCACCGGTCGATGAAAACCGTCGTTTGTCAGCATTTCTCCGTGGTCGGAAACAAAAAACAACAGAGCTTCTTTTCCTTTTACAGCTTCAATGATTTGATGGACAAGCTTGTCAATAAAGCGCACTTCGCTGTCGTAAGCATTGTTGACGGCTTCAATCGGGCATTTGAGCATTTCATCAAGATTGGCGGCAAAACAATCCGGTTGATAGTAAACTTCCGTTTTCGGACGCCGCCCGAAAGGACGATGAACGGAATTAAAGCCGGTTGTTAAACAAAGAGGTTTTGTCTGTTTTTCCAAAACGGATTTATAAAAAGCGGGGACGTCTTCATCATCGGGAACATACAGATGTTCGTCCGCTTCTTCCGCAATGGAATTGTAAAAGCGAAAAGGCTTTGAAAAGTTGGCGGCGCTGGGTGATTCAAATAAAGTTTGCCACCCGAGCTTTTTAAATTGCGCAATAAAGCTTTCTTCGTTTTGGGCGCGTTCCGGATGCTCTTCATTGCCTCGGGTAAACATAAAAGGCGTGGCGACGCTGGTTCGTTGTCCCAAAGAATAGAAATTCGGGTAATTGACAATGTTTTTTGTGGAATTGACCAAAGGCATGGTGTTGCGTTCGTATCCGTTCGGATAGTGTTTTAATCCGGTCATGCTTTCCAAGCGGACAAGCCCGAAAATTCTATCGTTCGGGAAAACCTCATTTGTCGACGGTTGCCCGATGTCCTGTCTTTCGGGAGTTTGCAAAAAAGCATAGAGTTTTAAAGAGTGAAGCAAATTCATCGGCACCGAGGAAGAGCCGACTTTTCTTGAAACAAAACAGATGAAAATCACCAGAAAAAAGAAACTCGCCGCGTATTTGGAAGGCCGAAACAACAGTCCTGCTTTTTTAAAAAGAAAACAAACAAGAACAGAAGCCAAAAGCCCGATGCCGAAGGCTGAATACGGGAACATTTGAACGGCTTCTTCTTTGGTGCCGCCCAAAACAATGGAAAGCAATTCCAAATCCAAATAGTATTTGAAAAAGTGGGAAAAATATCCGTAAACGACACAGCCGGTTATCAAAAGAGGCCAACATATCCAAAAGGTCGGTTTTGTTAAACTTGTCAGGTATAAAAAGCCGCCCAGACAGAAAAACGCCGCCGCCAGTTCCTGTGCTAATCTTTTTACAAAACCGGACGGAACGCCGTCGGTCGCATACATTAAAACAGAAGAATATTGCAATGCGACAAGAACGGTTAAAAGCAAAATAAACGCGATGTATTTTTTCTTCATTTTTTATCCTTTTGAACAGGGAAAAGACTTTTATATCAAGTCATACTCAAAGGGTAAAAAAAGTCAAGGAAAAAGGAAGCCTTCTTTTTATTCTTTCTGCTTTTTTTTGAAAAGGTGAAATTGGTCTTTGAAAAAAATAAAAAACAATGATAAAGAAAAATATTGCCTTATAAATAGGTTGCACTCTTTTAAAAGAGGGGATACATTAAAAACGTATTTGAAAAATACGATGA
>CAVDQP010000003.1:560-9734 GCA_963611245.1 Holdemanella biformis | reverse complement strand
TTTTTTTTTTTTTTTTCTTGCTGTTCCACTTCGACGGCGACAACTTCCAAAGATTATGTCTGCGAGGACGAAATCGTGGCCACCAGTGTGGATTTGGCGGGGTTCAAGTTTGATTCTTATAAATTGACACCGTCCATGAAAAAAGAATTGATGCCGGTTGTCCAAATGCTGTTGAATCAGCCGGAATATAAAGTCACGGCAAAAGGATACACGGATAATGTCGGAACAATGGAATACAATATGAAATTGTCCGAAAAAAGGGCAATGTCTGTCGCTAGAGATTTAATCAGTCAGGGTGTGGATCCTCGAAGAATTACGATTGAATCTTTCGGATACAACGATCCGGTCGCGTCGAACGAAACGGAATCCGGTCGGGCACAAAACAGACGCGTTGTCTTGGACTTTTTAAAATAAAAATAAAAGGAGGCAAAACCGAAAAATATGTTTAAAGGAATTATCCGTTTTTTCAAAAGTGGGTTTATCTTCAAACCATACAGCTTGTTGGGTATCGCTTTCGGTGTTTTGATTTTACGGCACGGCGATCAAAAAAATCCTTTTTCCAATTTGTTTGATTTTAGAATTTACTTGCTTTTTTTAATGATTTTTATCATCGGACGATTGCTTTTCTGGGTTGCTTTGCAACGATCCAATCCGGCGTATTTTTCGGATATTGTCCACTATGTGATTACCAACGTCTTTTTGGCGTCTGTGGTGATGTGGGGATTGGTTATTTTTATCGTATCCTTGACTGTCTAGCAAAAAATAAAAAGCTCTTTTCATCGTAAAAGAGCTTTTTTTTGTTTTTCATCTTCTTGGTCGGTTAATTGATAATTTTTAATTCCGGCCGCGCTCTTGTCCATAAAGAAAGAAACGAAGAAAAAGGAAGCTCTCCGATTTCGGGCGGCGTGGCAAAAGCCCCTTTGATAAGAAGATTTTTGCCTGTTTTTACAAATAAAGCCAATTCGTTTATTTCATCATCGACAATGTCTTCGGGCATTTGGTTGAAAAGCAAAGTTTCTTTCAGTGTTTTCCATGTTTGCGCTTGTATGTCGATTTGCATGGATTCTGCATATTTTTGAGCGTAGGCGGTGTATTTTTCCATAAAACCGCGCGTGTTGTAAAAAATAATCTGAAAATCGGTGATGCGAATCTGTTTGATTTCCGGCGGTAATTGATGAAAAGATTCTGCTTTCCAAAAATCGTCGGAAAATAAAGTTTTGGGAAGATTTTCCAGTGAAAGGCGAATTCTGGCTTGCCCTAAACACGGATCTTCCAACAATAAAACAAACTGCCCGGTTTGTTTTTGTTCGTTTTGTATCAGTTTTGAATAAGCGCTTGTTCTGAAAGCGGAACAGCCGGCTAAAGAGATTCCTTCAAAAAACTTTTCTTTAAAATCCAACAAAGGGTGATATGTTTTAAAACTTTTGACCACTTCCGACATGGATTTTTCCGTCAAAAGAAGGTCTTTTAAGGGAACGTCAAAACGATCCAATTTTAAGACAATCTTATTTTTCTTTTGCGAAACGGCCAATCTGTCCGCTTTATTCGGCGCTTTAATAAAAGGAAAGGACACGTTTTTGAAAACAATGCCGGTTGAAAACTTAAACGAGGTCGCTTTTTTGTAAGAAATAAACCTTAATATAAGAGGCAGTTTTCCTATTTCTTCCGTTGTTTTTTCTTCTTGAACGAACAAAAAAGCGCCTGTCGTGATGAAAACAAGGCAAATAATCGCCCAAAGAGGTTTTTTTTTCAAAAAGCGGAGTATCTGTTTTGTCATTTTGCCGGCGCCCATTCTGAAAGATTATAGTAATATTTAAGAAGATATAAAGGATCGTTGAATTCTTCGCAATAAGGCCGGACACAAGATTTATAAGAAAGGATTTTGATTTCTCCGGCCGGTTGGTGAAAAGCGATGCCGAACCGTCTTTTTTCAAAACGAGGCAGAGAAGTAATCGTGCCTTCCGCCAATATCCAACCGCCTATGTCCGGTATATTTTTCAAGCGTAAAGCTTCTTTCGGCCATAAAATCCATTTGGAGGGTGAATCGTTTTCCGGCAATTGGATTAAAAAGACGCCGGTCACTTCTTGACCGGAAATTTCCGCCGCTTTTAAAAAGTTCGGCAAAGCGTCCAACGTGTCTCTGTTATACAAAAAAGCCAGCTTTTCATTGAAAGAGGCTGTTTTTAACCGTTCATAATCCTGACGCATACGAATGGCTTTTTTGTTTTCCGCGTCTTGTTGTTCGTTTATTTGAGAACCGGCTTTATTGAAAGACGTTGCCTTTTGTGTTTGCCACGGGGAAAATCCGTCCCTTTTTAAATGAAGGCGGTAAAAGATATTTTCCTCTTTTAAAAGAGGGTCGTAAGTAGCGTTCAGTATCACTTCTTCCACGGTCGGACACAATGTTTGCGCATAACTTTTCCCGACGCTGATTAAATTAGGCAGAATATCTTCTTGCGTGAAAAAATACTCGTTTTCCGTTAAAAAATAAAGTTGAAAGGGTTTGCAACTTTCAAAAGGCATATACTCTCCGTTTAAAACCGCGTCCGATTCGATAAAGGTGTAAATTCTTAAATCCGCATTTGAATGCACCAGAGTATAAGCTTTTTGCCGTTCCTCATGCCGTCCTTTTCTGAAAGAAAAAGGCAAGGTCAGTTCGTAACTGTTGACAAGCGAGCCGTTATTGAAAAAGCCTTTCATGGTTTGATACAAAATGTCGTTTTGCGTATAGACGGAAACGATAGCGGAACCTTGCAGAAAATCTCCGGTGCAAGCGGCGTTTTGAACGGAGATGTACCAGCCGTCCAGAGAGGTTTTCGGCGATAAGTATTTTATTTTGCAAAGGCCGAGTCGGTCTTGTAAAACAAATTCGTCCAGTTCATCTTTATCTTCTTCTTTTTGAAAGGTGGCATATCCTTTTGCCGGCGTCCAGCCGGAAACCGGAAACGGTTTTTTTGAAAAAGACGTAAAGATTTCAACAAAGTTATTTAACAAAGGGGAATTTTCTTTAATCAACCACCCGTCAACGGCATAGCTTTGCGCGGAATAAACCGGTGTTGAATTTTCGTTTTTTTCGCCGACGAAACCGTTTAACCGCAATGTTGAAGCAATAGGACATTCTTTATCAATCACCTTGGCCAATTTTTCCATCAGCTGGTTGATATGCGTGAAAAAAACGCTGTTCGGCGCGTAAACGGTCAAATGGATTGTGTTGTCGCACCAACGCCCGTCTTTGTTTAAAACCGCAAAAACCCGTGTTTTTAAAAGGTCGGAATAGGCAATTTCCTTTTCTTCAAAGCCCAAAATAGCCCAAGCGTCCGTTAAAAACAAGACGGAACAAAAAAACAACAAACCCAAAAAACGCAAAAATTTCATGCGGACAGAATGCCTCCTCCAAAAACAATATCTTCTTGATAAAGGACAAGGGATTGTCCGGGGGTAAGCGATTTTTGCGGCTCTTCAAAAATGACTTTGAACCCGTTTTCCTCTTCCGGTAAAGGTGACACCAGAACTTTTTGTCCGGCTTGTGTTGAACGGTGTTTTGCCACTGCGTCGAAAGGTTCTTTCGGCATTTTATCAAAAGCTATCCAGCAAGCGTTTGTCACAATCGCTTCTTTTTTGGATAAATCGCCGGCGGCGCCGACAACGACAATATTGTGCTCCGCATCCAAATCAACGACGAAAAGAGGCTCTTTATAAGAGACACCTAATCCTTTTCTTTGGCCGATGGTAAAGTTCCAAAAACCGTTGTGAGTCCCCAAAATTTGACCGTTGATGTGACGGATAAGCCCTTTTTTCGGTTCGGCTTGCAGCAAATCCGTGTAATGACCGGCGTAAAAATCCTGACTGTCTTCTTTGTCGCTGGCGGGGATTTTCCTTTCGGTCGCCATTTTTCTGGTTTGCTCTTTTGTCATGTTCCCCAACGGGAAAAGCGTTTTTTGAAGCTGTTCTTGCGTCAAACGGTATAAAAAATAACTTTGGTCTTTTTTACCGTCCAGCCCTTTTTTCAACAAAAAGCGACCGGATTTTTCATCTTTTTCCACGCGAGCGTAATGTCCCGTCGCAAAAAAATCATAAGGGATTCCTTGCTTTTGCGCGGCTTGAGGCAGTAAGCCGAATTTCATGGACGCGTTGCATCTGACGCAGGGATTCGGCGTCCGACCGGATAGATACTCTTCTCGAAAATAAGATAAAACAATTTTCTTATACTCTTCCGAACAATCAAAAATATGATATTCTATCTCTCTTTGACGACAAAAGTCGGCCACTTCTTTCAGTTCGGTTTTTTCCTCGGCGCCATAGCAAGCGTTTCCGGCCGGCAACAGATTCGGAATGTCTTGATTATAAATAGACATGGAAACGCCGATAACATGATAACCGGCCTCTTGCAATAAAATAAGAGCCAAAGAAGAATCGACTCCGCCGCTTAACCCGACGAGCACCGTTTTATTTATTTTATCAGACATACGACATAAACTCCATAGAAAAGAAGAAAAACGACCCCCCACGCCCGTCCGATTTTACGAAAAACTTTGCCTAAAAACAGCAAAAGAAGCGTAACTCCGGCCATGACATACAGACTTTCTTTTGAACTGTCTTGAGGAATATGAACCGGCAGAAAAACCGCGGTAACGCCTAAAATAAACAAGGCGTTGTAAATATTGCTGCCGACCACATTGCCGAAAGCAATCGCGTTTTGTTTTTTGAACGAGGCGGCGGCCGAGGTCGCCAATTCCGGCAAAGAAGTGCCGACGGCCACGATAGTCAGTCCGATAACCGATTCGGAAACTTTCCAAATTCTGGCAAGCGTCACGGCGTTTTGAACTAACAGTTCGGCGCCGAAAATCGTCATGCCGATACCCAAAACGGTTTTTAAAAGATTCACAAATAAAGAAGTTTCTTTTTCCGTTTGAACCTCTGAAGAGGCGGAATGTTCTTCCGTCGGGTGTGTTTTTTCCATTTTATAGCTGTAAAAAACATAAAAAATCAATAAGGCGGTCATAACAGCGCCGGCCAAAAATCCGATTGTCTGTGAAAAAAAGGAAACACCCATGAGAACAACCGTGGAAAGCAGAAGAAAAAATCCGTCTCGGTTAAAGGCAGTTTGTTCCACCTGGACCGGATGAATAACCGCGGCGATGCCCAAAACCAACAGAATATTCGCGATATTGCTGCCGACCACATTGCCGAGCGCGATGCCGGGGGAATGAATCATTGTCGCCCTTAAACTGGTTAAAAGTTCCGGCGTTGATGTACCGAAGCCTACCAGCGTTAAGCCTATCAGCAAGCTGGAAACGTGCATTTTTTTGGCCACATCGACGGCGCCGTCGACCAAAACGCAACCGCCCCACGCCAAAAGAGCCAATCCGACAGATAAAAATAAATAAGGGTATAAATCAACCATTGTTTTTTTCCTTTTGAATCAAAAAAGCATTCTATACTAAAAAACAGGCAAAGTCTATCTTATAGTTTTTACCCTTGTTTTTTATCGTTTGTTTTTTCGTTCAAGCAAGTTTTTGAACTTTAAGCGCCGCTCAAAAAGAAAATGTCATCTTTTTAAGTTATGAAGAGAGTTCTTTTTCAATCAAAGGAATAAATTCTTCCAACACTTGACGATAAACATCTTGTTTAAAATCGATTACCAATTCAGGCGCCTCTTTCGGAGAAAACCACCCGAAATCGCAAAATTCAACTTCGTCCGGATTGGTGTCAAACCGTAAATCTTTGTCCGTTCCCGTAAAACGCATTAAAAACCATTTTTGTTTTTGTCCGGTGTATTCTTTTCCCGTTTTCGGATTGACGGAGACAATCCCTTGAGGAAAATCATAAGAAAGCCAACCGGAAGATTCGGCAACAAGACTTGCTTTGTCAGGACCTACGCCGGTTTCTTCTTCCAACTCTCTTTGAGCCGCCGTTTGAATACTTTCGTTTTCGTTCACGCCTCCTTGCGGCATTTGCCACGCGTAAATAGAGTCTTCCGACAAATCGCTGCGACGTCCCATCAGGATTTTTCCTTTTTTATTAAACAGACAAATGCCTACATTTTCACGATATTTTTTTTCAGGTGTCATATAAAAAAATCCTTTCAGTTTTTAAAAAGCACCGGCGGACGCGGGGACAAAATGAATTGAATCCGAATTTTCTTTCATAAAAGATATCAATTCGTTGACCACCAAAGGAATCGCCGGCACAATCAGAACAATCCTTTTTCCAACAGGTAAAGAGCGTGTAAAATCTTGCAAAGTCTGATTGATGGCTTCTTTTGTAAAAGGTTCTTTCAAAACGGCATCGGCCGAATTGACCAACAAATAAGAATCGTTTTGTGTTAAATGAGAAAGATATTTGTTGTCCAAAATAAAAAATCCGACCGCGGTGCGCGTGTCTAAAAGCCGTTGCATAGCGTCCTTCGGAAATTGTCGGACAAAAGAAAGGTCCACCAAAGTTTCATGACCTTGCGCTCGAGCTTGTTTTAAAAAAGAGTCAAAAAGAAATGTTTGAGGATTAAAGGCCAACGTAACTTCCGGCATGGAAGAATTGATTATCTGCTGCGTTAATGTTTCCTGCAATCCCAGATTCGGAATAATAACGGCGATGTTCGGTTTGTCTAAAGCCAGTTTTGCCGGCCGTTTATAATCAATCGGTCTCATATTTTCTTGCGCCAAACGAGGAGTTAAAGCATCGTTGTCCACCGGAGAAAGCAAAAATTCAAAAACAGGTTCCGGCGTCAAATATTCGTCCGTCAAAACGGGTAAAGAAGAATCGTCTGCCGCGATTTTTTCTTCCGGCGTGTCGGATTTATCCTGTATCAAGAGGCGTTCCTGCGTGTCAAAATCTTGCAAAGAAGTTTGAACGGCGTCGTTCGATTCGTCGGCTTCCAAAGGTTGCACGGGGTGTTCTTCATAAAGATCCGCTGTTTTTTGCGTCTCTTTAAAAATATCTTCTTTATTCTTCGATTTTCTTTTGTCTCCTTGTTTGAACTTTTGCGGCATAGGTTCTCTATCCGGTTTGAAAGCGGAAATCTGTCTTGCGGGAGGCAAGTCAATAACGATTTTCCGAGACGACGAATTTTTGCAAACCGTCAATAAAACGATACCCCCTGCCAAAAAGGCAAGACAACCGACGCATAGAAAAATTTTCAAAATGAAAGAAGTGCGTTTATTCATTTTTTTTCTCCTTTTTTCGGCCTCTCCTTGATTTTTCAGTCAAAAAAGCCTCAAGTTAAAGCGGATTTTTATTCCCGGTTGTATCTTCGTTGCCTTGTTTGTAAACGGAGATAGCCGTTAAAATATCCAACGCGCGATTCAGTTGATAATCTTCTTTTTTATCTTTATCTTTTTCAATCTTTTCAGCGGAGTTGGTTCCCTGTTTGGCAGCCGGATCTGTTTCGTTGGCTTTTTTTCCTTCCTGCGAACTGATGGCGCCGGGCAGATTCGCCTCCGACAATTTCAAAGCAGATTGCACCTCTTCGATTTTGGCTTGTTTAATCACAATATCGGGCTCAATACCTTTGGCTTGAATAGAACGGCCGGACGGCGTGTAATAACGAGCAGTCGTAATGCGCAACGCCCCCTTGTTTTCAAGCGGAGAGACCGTTTGCACTGACCCTTTGCCGAAAGACGTTGTGCCGACAATCACCGCGCGGCGATGATCTTGCAAGGCGCCGGCAACAATTTCCGACGCCGAGGCGGATCCTTCATTGATAAGCACAACCAACGGCAACCCGTTTGTAATGTCTCCGGCGGACGCGTTAAATTTCATATTTTCCTCTTGTCGTCTGGATCGCGTGGAAACGATTTCCCCTTGTTCCAAAAACAAATCGACGACGCCGATAGCCTGATCCAAAAGACCGCCGGGGTTGTTTCTTAAATCAATGACATAGCCTAAAATCTGTTTGTCTCCGATTTTCTTTTTCAAATCTTCCACGGCTTTTTTCGTCATATCCGTTGTCGTGTCGGAAAAAGTCGTGATGCGGATATAGCCGATGTTCTTCTTGGCTTCGCTTTTAACACTTTGGACTTTAATCATTTCGCGAGTTAAAGTCACATCAAACGGCTTTTCGTCTTTTCGGCTGATGGTTAAAGTAATTTTCGTGTCCGGTGCCCCGCGCATTTTTTCGACGGCTTCGTTTAAGGTCATTCCCATAACGGCGACTCCGTCAATATGCGTGAAATAATCGCCGGATTGCAATCCGGCTCTGAACGCCGGCGTGTCGTCCATCGGAGACACAACCTTGACCAGTCCGTTTTCCATCGTGACTTCCACGCCTAAACCGCCAAACTGGCCGGCTGTTTGGACCATCATATCATTGAAAGATTCTTCGTTCAAATACCCCGAATGAGGATCCAAAGAAGAAAGCATACCGTCAATCGCCGCTTCAATCAGCTTTCTATCGTCGACGGGTTCGACGTAATCTTTCCGAATCGAATGAAAGGCCGAACCGAACATTTGTATCAGTTCATAAGGGTTTTCCGTTTGTTTTTGCGGTGTTTTTTCCGCCGCAAAAGAGATTCCTTGCATTAAAATAAAAGTAAGGGCGGCAATAGATGTTAAAGCTGTTTTCATTCTTTTTTTCCCATAGTTTCACGTGATTGTTTCGATTTTCTTTCCTATTTTTTTTCAAACCAAACCAGCGGATCGACCGGCAGGTTGTTTTTTCTGATTTCAATATACAACGAAGAAGCCTCCTTTGTCGACATAATCCCGACAGGTTCGCCCGCTAAAAGATTTTGTCCCGTCACGGCGTCGATTCTTTCCAGCCCCGCCAATAAAGAATGATACCCCTGAGCGTGTTCAATAATCAAGAGATTTCCGTAACTTTTAAAAGGGCCGGAAAACAGGACGGTTCCGTCATAAGGCGTAACGACCTGCGCGCCCAGACGGCTTTGAATAATCATGCCTTTTGAAAAAGTTTTTGACGCGTTTTTCAAATGGAACGTGTCAAGAACTTTTCCTCTGACGGGCAGAGGCAGTTTGCCTTTTTGTGCTTCAAAAGCCGAGGCCGGCTGTTCTTGCACAGAAGAGGGCATTTCCACTTTGTGCTTCATAATGGACGTTAAAGAGGCCAAAGCCATTTTTTGTCGTCTTTCCGCGTCGATGCGTTTTTTCTTTTCAGTTTCCAATTTATTGAACAGTTCTTGCAAATTTCGAGCTTGCGCCGCCAAATCGTCCGCACGT
>CAVDQP010000003.1:0-550 GCA_963611245.1 Holdemanella biformis | reverse complement strand
CGTTTTTGCGCTTCCCGACTTTCCAGTTCAAAACGACTTTGCAAAACGCTTTTTTGGCTTAAAAGCTGTGTCATTTGCGTGTGTTTTTCCTCCAGTCGTCCGGTGGCGATTTTTATTTGCGCCGCCTGCGCGCTGATAGCCGCCTTTAAGGAGCTGAGAATATTCAGATTGTTGCGCAATTTTTCCGCGGAGGATTCCAGCGGTTTGACGGTTTCTCTTAATAAAATGGCGCTGCGAATGGTGTCTATCGGCGGCATCGGTTGCGCAATTAAAGATTCTATCGGGCGAAGAGCCAACCTCTGCAAAGCTAAAGAAATCGTGACAAGTTGCCCGTCCCGAGATTGCAGACTGTCTTTCACTTCCTGTTGGCTTTTTTGCAAAGACAACAAATTTTTTTCAAGACGGGACAGCGCTTCTTCCTGTTCTTGAATAGTCTTTGCCGTGACAATCATTTGTTTTTTGACCTTCAAAACTTCCGAGGCGACTTCGCTGGCTTTTTTACGCATGGAATCGTAAGCAACGGTTTCCTTCTTGGCGCGTTGTTCCAAGG
>CAVDQP010000002.1:0-28527 GCA_963611245.1 Holdemanella biformis | reverse complement strand
ACGCAACGCCGTCCTTTTTTATTCCGACGCGCAAAGCGTTCGCGCGGAAATTCTGTCTGATGAAGAAGCCTCTTTAACCATCGACGGAAAAAAGGCTCTTTTATCCGAAAAAGGGGAAGAATTGGCGTTTATTTTAAAAGACACCTTGCAAAACACGGCGCGGTTGTTTGTTTCTTCTGAATTTTCCGGCCTTGAATTTTACGACAAAGGCGATTTGCGCAGCATTACTTTAGGTAATCGGAAAGGCAAAGTGTCGTTGGATCTTTTTTCAACGGCATATAATTCCAGCCTTCTTATAGAGCCGGAAAAGAAAACTCTTTTTTCCTTGGATAAAAAACAACAAATTCCCTTTGCGGAAAAAGGCGACTTTTCTCTTTTGGAAACAAAAGAAAAGGAACAACAAGAAACAAAAGACACGTCGGCCATCGCCGATAATGCTTTGATTAAAAATGAAAATCCATAAAACAAAAGGAAATACACTATGTATGGCTGGTCAAAATATGTTCTTTTAATTGTTTGTTGCGGTATTGCCTATGTGCTGGCAACGTGCTCCGGATGTTCAAAAACGGAACAAACGGTTCCTCTGCAAATTGTGACTCGACAAGGGCAAGACATCTTTGATTTCAACGTCTGGGTGGCAGACACGCCGAAAAAAGCAGCAAAAGGATTGATGTATCGGGACTCTATCGACGACTTTGAAGGAATGATTTTCTATGAAAAGACGCCGAAAATATGGAGCATGTGGATGAAAAACACAAAAATTCCGCTGGATATGCTTTTTTTTGATGAAAACGGAATTATTTTTCATATTGTGGACAAAACAACGCCTTATTCCGAAAAATTGATTTTTTCGTCCGGCCCCGCAAAAGGCGTTTTGGAATTAAAGGGAGGGTCCGCTCGGCGATTAAATATTCGAAAAGGAGATAAAATAAAAAGTTTTTTACTTGAAAAAAAAGAAAAACAAGAGTAAAGTCCTTGTATGTTTTTCGGGGCGTAGCTCAGTCTGGTAGAGTACTTGCTTTGGGAGCAAGGTGCCGTAGGTTCAAATCCTATCGCCCCGACCAACAGAAAGACAGTTAAGCGGATACGATAATGTATCCGCTTTTTTTATACCCCGATACCGCCCACGAATAGCCACTATTATCCCTCGTCAAATTTTAAAACACCTTGCTGTCGTCTGGTCTGTTTCGGCTTGGATAATATACTTTTTGCTAAAAAGTATACCCCGAGCACTTGGTCAATCCAATTTGTCCACGTGCTCATAAACGTATTGATTTAATTGACTTTATATAACCCTGTATGCTGTTTGCATTTCAAATCCGATGAAGGGACCCTCGCTTGTGATACTAGCCAAGTGCTTTTTGTCATTGTAAATCAATGGCATATACTGTCCACATGCTTTTTTTTGATTTTTTTCGGCGGATTTTCTGAGCTATGGGATTTTTACCTTTTGAAAGGAGGTCAAGATGACCCAAGTAGAAAAACTGATTAAAATTATCATGCCGGATTTGCTCAAGTATTTAAGAATGAAAGAAAGTGGCGAATTAGCTCAGAAAAGACTTGATAATCTTTCCAATCCAAGCATGTATTGTGTCGATAACGAAGAACGACTCAACAATGTTGGAGATCAAGAATGCAGATAGCAATGCAAATAGCACTCTTAGAAAGACAGACCCTACCCCAACTACAAGGAATGTGGCAAAAATATTTTAACACGCCACCGATATCCCAAAATAAGGAATTTTATATTTCACGGCTGGCTTATCGGATTCAAGAGCTCGCCTATGGCGGACTTACATCTCAACAGCAGCAACTTATCGCAAATATGTATATTCCTCATGAAGATCGTAATAACCTGCCGCCCACCGGAACACGCATCGTTCGTCAATACTTAGGTGTGGATCACGTGGTCATTATTCTGCGAGACGGATTTGAATTTAATGGATTGAAGTATCCGACCCTATCTGCTGTGGCAAAGAAAATTACAGGTCGCAAAATTTCAGGCAGATATTTTTTTGGTTTAGATAAGCAACAAAAATAAAGGAGAAATAAATGGAACAGCTAAACCCAATCAGATGTGCGATTTATACACGTAAATCTACCGATGAAGGCCTTGAAAAAGAATTCAACACTTTGGAGGCTCAGCGCGAGGCCGGCGAAAATTATATCAAAAGTATGAAGCACCAAGGTTGGGTTGCCATTCCAAATCGTTATGATGATGGTGGTTTTAGCGGAGGCAGCTTAAAAAGACCAGCCTTGAAGCAATTGATTGCAGATGTGGAAGCAGGCAAAGTTGACATGATTGTAGTTTATAAAATAGACCGCCTGACACGTTCATTACTTGACTTTGCCCAATTGGTACAGACTTTTGAAAAACATCATTGTTCGTTTGTGTCTGTTACACAACATTTTAATACTTGCGATTCCATGGGTAAACTAACTCTCAATATCTTATTATCATTTGCGCAATTCGAACGAGAGCTTGGAGCCGAACGTGTCAGAGATAAAATAGCGGCCAGCAAAAAGAAAGGTATGTGGACTGGTGGTCCTGTTCCTCTTGGATATGACTCAAAAAATAAAAAATTACTCATCAATAAAGATGAGGCAGAAATTGTGCGTTTTATTTTTGAAGACTATAAGCGAACCAAATCGCAATTCCAGACTGTTCGCAATGTTAATGCAAAAGGCTATAAACCGAAAACACGTACAACAAAGAACGGACGGGATATTTCAAACGGAAGTTTTAATCATGCTATGATCAGCAATATCTTAAATAATCCCGTTTATTTAGGAAAAGTTGCCTATAAAGGTGAGTTATTTGAAGGACAGCACCAGGCAATCATTTCACAAGAACTATGGGATGAAACAAAAAACATACGTAAAGCAAATTTAGGTGAAGCATTTCGGCCATCGCGAGTTATCAAACATTCCTTATTAAAAGGATTGATAGAATGTGAATGTTGTGGTGCGATGACGCCCACCCGTAGCAAACATGGCAATAAATATTATGAGTACTATACGCCATTAAAAACGGTCAAGGAAGGAGCAAAAATTGCCCACTGTAAAATTGGAAGTATTCCAGCCGGTGAAATTGAAGCATTTGTGATTGATAAAATAAAAAATGTTTTTCAGGCCCCGGAACTTCAACAAAGTTTATTAAAAGAGTTTGAAAAACAACGATTGAATTATAATGCTGCTGATGTCCATAAAATTATCAGTGATATTGGTGATGCATTTAAGTATTTTGAACCTGGCACTGTTCGTGATTTTATATCTGAAATTGTCAAAAAAGTCATTGTTTGCCACGAACATATTGAAATTAAATTAAACCCTTTTGCGGCGACTTTATACGAAACGGGCTTCATAAAACAGAATCCTGCATTTAACAAGCAAACACTTGAATTACGATATCCTGTTAAATTTGGTCAGAAGCGTGGCCGAACAATTATTGTAGAACCACTCTCTTCGGAAAGAACGTCTCCAGAACGAGACGAAAAACTATTTAACGCTGTAACACAAGCATTTTACTGGAAGCAAATGTTGGAAGAAAAACACCTATCTGTGACAGAATTAGCAAAACGTGAAAGCATCGATCGTGGCTATATGGGCCGAGTTATCCGGCTGACAACTCTTGCTCCTGAAATTATTATGGCAATTATCGACGGTAAACAGCCAAAGCTTTTGAATTTAAGAAGATTATTGAGAGAACATTTTCCATACTCGTGGGAAGAACAAAAACGAGAGTTGGGTTTTGTTTAAAGTTTGCCTCATATTTTAATATGCTTTCCCCCAGAAAAACTTACATATGTATTTTGGAGTTTTTAAACCATTTTCAATGAATTGTTGAAAGAACCTAAACTTATGAATATATGGCCTTTTGTATTAATCACTAACAAAAGGTTACAAAAATGGGCCAATATTTATTTGATGGATTACCACCAAAGGTAATGACGTATATCAAAATTCATTTGCGTTATATTTATTCAACAGGACTTTTTAATTATCAAGAGCGAGAGGACTTAATTCAAGATTTAGTCCTTTTTTATTTAGATCGATTTTACCGAAAAAAAGAAATGCCTGATGATTATGTGTTTATAGCCATAAAAACAAAGGCTCTACAAATTTTAAG
This sequence comes from Holdemanella biformis, assembly GCA_963611245.1. Classification (GTDB taxonomy): domain Bacteria; phylum Pseudomonadota; class Alphaproteobacteria; order CASFRQ01; family SAAU01; genus CASFRQ01. The sequence continues at coordinate 24,398 of CAVDQP010000002.1, read as the reverse complement.
AACCCGGTTGCGACAAATGCAATCGGGTTTCTTAAATACCGGGTCATTAAATAGTATGTGCGAGGAAGCTGGTTTTGAACCTCTTTCAAATTTCTCACTGGCCGAGTTAGAAAACACAATTGCTATAAAAGAAATGCGCAATTTTTTGTCGGATAAGCAAAATAAATTCATCGATTTATTGTTAGAAGGAAAAACGGCCGAAGAAGCCAGAGCAGAATTACACATTTCACATACTGTTTTACAAGACATTCAGAAACAAATTTTACGAGGAAAGAAAAAAATACCAAAAAAATAAAATTTTTCGGCGGATTTTTTGAGCTTTGGGATTTTTACCTTTTGTATCAACCAAAACAAAAGGAGAAATCTAATGAAGAATACAAAAACTGTTTATGAAATCATCCAAAATATTCCGGCTGAAAGTATGGTAGAACTTTCTTTTGAGCAACTACGTGAGTTTGAAACAAGTCTTAAAGAGGAAGTAATCATACACACTTTAAAAAACAGGCAAAAAACGAGAGAATATCGCCGTGCTGTATTGGCCCTGAGGTGGGTTCAAGGGATTATTCGGCTTAAAACAATCCAAACAGTGAAAGGGCAAAAAAATGGATAGGAAAACATCGTTTGTGTTTTATCCAGCGGAGTTCCTTGCCTCTGTGTATAACTTTTCAAATTGTGAATGTGCGATGTTAATCAAAGCTCTTTGTGAGTATGCTCTTTATGGAAAAATCACAAAAAATTTATCTGAAAAAGTTCAAAATCGTTTTGATTTTTTGCAATCGGGTATTGATGAAAATAATCGTAAATATTTTGAAATCTGTGAAAAACGCAAGGCTGGCGGTTCAAAAGGAGGACGCCCAAAACGTGAAAAAGAAAACCTTAAGGTTTTTACAGAACCCAAAAATCGGGCAAACGAAAAACCTGATAAGGATAAAGGAGATGAAAATGAAGAGATAAGAAATGTTTTTATTAATAATAAAAATAAAGAGCAGAATTCTGTGGATAAGTCACGATATGTTGATGCTCCGAGTGTTGAGGAAGTATCGGCCTATTGCAAAGAGAGTGGCTACACAATTGATCCTATTGCATTTGTGAAGTGGAATTCTGATCGTGGTTGGATGAATGGCAAAAAATTCATCGGCCTTGATTGGCGTAAGGCAGTTCGTAAATGGTGGTGCAAGGAAAATCATATATCCACGGAAAAAATGGAGACATTCTCGGATATTGCCGGGGATATTTTGAGCAAAACAAAGGTGGTGAATAATGAAAACAATTGAAGAAATCAAACAAGACTTGGAAACGGCGGCGTATGTAGAGCGATTGATGCCGGCAGTGAGGCCATCTAAATATCGGTGCAGTATGCCCGAAATTATTTATACGCCGCAAGAGATTGCTTTTATGGACAAACGATTGGTGCGGCCTCGCCCGACACAGACGCAAGTGACATTGTGGGAAATGGTTGTGTTGAAATGGTTACCACTTTTAACGCCTTATGAACGCAATCTTGTATGGAAGCGGGCCAATCGTTTGCCATGGAAACTTTTGTGCCGTGAATTAGGACGCACGCGGGTTCATCTTTGGCGGATTTATGATCGGGCGTTGTTCAAATTAACGGTGCAACAAAACACGCAAAAATGTTGCCAACATAAAAAGACTTAACATTTTTTCAAAAAAGGCGTATATTTTAAGTATAATCGGGAGTGGAATATAAAATCCACTCCTTTTTAATGCCCGCGGATATAAAACCGTGGGCTTTTTTATACCCAGGAGGAAAAAATATGAAAAAAACAGCAGAATATGTTTCGCTTGGCCATCCGGATAAAACCGCCGATTACATTTCCAGTTATATCCTTGACCGGATGATTGAACAGGCTTCCAATGTCAAGTATGCTGTTGAGGTTATGATAAAAGGCAATACAGTTGTTTTAGGTGGCGAGATCAAAGGTAAAGTTGAACTTGGGCATTTATCGGAGTATGTCAAAACGGCTTTGCGAGAGATCGGATATGATGAACGTTATGCAAAGATATGGGGTGAAAATGCGATAGATGTTCGCAAAATCAAGGTCATCAACCTTATCGGACAGCAATCATCAGATATCAATCAAGGTATTGCTTATGGTTGGGGTGACCAAGGTGTGTTTGTCGGATATGCCTGTAAAGGTGGCGCGTTAATCAATCGTGAACTTCATTTGGCAAAAATCTTAAATAATGCTTTGTACGCCAAAGCTTTGAAAAGTGAAAACCTGGGTATTGACATTAAAACGCAGATAACTCTGAATGATTACGGTCATATTGAAACGGCGGTGATTGCCATCCCTATGTTAGAACAGGAAGATTTAACCGTCTTTGTTGTGCAAACGCTCGGCGAAATACCCGACAACATTATTGTCAATGGAACCGGCGTATTTCAGTGCCATTCTTCTATTGCTGACTGTGGTATTACCGGTCGGAAATTGGCGTGTGATTTTTACTCTACCGCCTGTCCGATTGGTGGCGGTTCGCCTTGGACCAAGGACCCAAGCAAGGCTGACATGACTTTAAACATCTATGCACGCAGGCTTGCAGTAGAATACTTAAAAGATAATGATGAATGCTTTATTTATTTGTCTTCTTGTATTGGTCGGCCCAATCTAACCAGCGCAACGGTTAAATGCATTAAGGAAGGAGTCATAAGCTCCGAGAATTTAACAATTATAAAAACTCCGGGCGAACTCATTGAAGAACTTGACTTAACGAAGCCCATATTTACGAAGTTATGTCGCAATGGTTTAGTAGATGCAGGGCTGGGTTTTATCTAACGCCGTCCTAATGCATGGGTCCTTCCTGGTCTCGGATCGTATGCGGGGACGCAAGCCGCGGCATTTCGCTAGCAAAACACAAAAATTTTGGGTGGTCAGTGGTCGCTTAAAATAATAGCAATATCAAATAGTTATAACAATACATTAAAATCTTGGGTGGTCGCCTGGTCATTTTGGGTGGTCACCCTTTGTTTTATCACGCAAATTTAAGGAGCAAAAATGGAATTTCAACAAAACTTTCCGGTGGATAAACTGATTCCGTATGCCCGAAACAGTCGGACGCATAATGATGAACAAATCGCGCAGATTATGGCCAGTATCAAAGAGTTTGGCTTTACCAACCCGATCTTGATCGGTTCAGATAATGTTATCATAGCCGGACATGGCAGACTTTTGGCGGCTCAACGCCTCGGCCTGAACGAAGTTCCGGTCATTGTCTTACCGGACTTAACCGAAACGCAACGCCGGGCACTGGTTATTGCTGATAATCGGATTGCCCTCAACGCTGGTTGGGATGAAAAGATGTTGGCGTTGGAGATTGGCGAGCTGAAGGACGAAGACTTTGACTTGTCCAACCTCGGCTTTACCGATGACGAGTTAAAGGCCTTGGAGAATTTCGGCGAAATCCAAGAGACCGGTAATACCGAAGACGATATTGTTCCGGAAGCACCGACAGATCCTGTATCAAAACGCGGTGATGTATGGCAACTGGGGAAACATCGCCTGATGTGTGGTGATACCACGATGATTGACGATGTTAAAAAACTAATGCAAGATGACATTGCTGATATGATCTTTACGGACCCGCCTTATAATGTGAACTACGGTGCTACGATGAAAGACAAGCTCCGGTACCACACCAGTCCGAACCATGGCCGCACGATTATGAACGATAACCTGGGCGAGGATTTTGAACAATTCCTTTACGATGCCTGCACCAATATGCTGATGTATAGCAAGGGTGCCGCTTATGTTTGCATGAGTTCTTCCGAACTTCACACCCTTTATTCGGCATTTGTGAAAGCAGGCGGCAAATGGTCCACATTTATCATTTGGGCAAAGAACACCTTTACCTTGGGCCGGGCCGACTACCAACGACAATATGAACCGATCCTCTACGGCTGGGTGAACGACAAGCCTCACTATTGGTGTGGCGACAGGAATCAGTCCGACATTTGGGAATACAACAAACCTCAATGCAACGATCTGCACCCGACCATGAAACCGGTCGAGTTGGTTGAGCGAGCCATCAACAACAGCTCCAAAATTGGCGACATTGTATTGGACGGTTTTGGTGGTTCTGGGTCGACTTTAATCGCCTGTGAGAAGACTGGGCGAGTCGTAAGACTGATGGAATTGGACCCAAAATACTGCGATGTTATCGTGAAAAGATGGGAAGATTGGACTGGTAAAAAGGCTGTTTTGCTTTGATGTTGGCGAAATAGTAAAAAATAATGCCAAAACAAGCACTTATAATGCAGAAATGACTGGATAATTCTTTGAAAAAGAGTGTTCATTGAGATGTCAAGATACAAGAGCGAAAGGATATTAAAATGAAAACAGTTAAAACTTACATGGTCAGGAAGCCCTCCGACCTTAACGAAGTAAAGAGCACAACCAGAACCAACAGCGATAGACTGGAGAGTGTGGCGGTAGTCGAAACCATTAACCTGACCCCGGCAGAATATAAAAGAGTATGCGAGAGCCCATTAGACGATTATGACTTCTTAAAAGGCAAAGGCGGCTACTCTAGTGAGCACGAATACCGCCAGGTGATTGAGATAACAGCAGACGGTCAGCCGACACTTTACGCTGACCCGTCAGGATCAAACTACTGCCGCTACTTGGGGCTAGAGGTTAAATAAGGAGGACGCCATGGAAATATTAAAAACACAAAATAAAAAATGGGGATTTTGGGGAACGGCAAAAGGCTATATCGAGCGCAAAAAAGATATGCAACTCTTTTGGGATAAAACCGCCGAGATTATCCAATCAAAGGGCTTAACCCCGCAACAAACATTGGGTCTGATGGACAGCCGCTGGGGACGCCATATCGCAGACGAGTTTGCCGAAGAACTCAGTTGCGATTTAGAAACATTTGCCACTACCTTTAAAAGGCGTATGAGTACAATGCGTTTAATTGAGGAATTCCGTTATTTTGTGGATCCAAAAGCATTCCCGGACATCAAGCCTCGTGCTTATGAAAACTTCGCCAAGGATTTAACCAAGCTCTGTAAGACCTACGGCGTAACGATTAAATGCATTGGTGGCGTAAGCCTGCACTCGCAAGACGAAATGAAAAAGCTCTTGGGTTACAGCTCAGACCTGGACAGCGGTGACATATTACCGATTTGGAGGGATTAAAATGTATCAAGAAGTACCTGAAGATTTAATGGCCAAAATTAAAAAGGCCGCTGGAACCATTAACGAACACAACTGTGCGGTTGATACCATGCTTATCGCTGTTGGAAATATTTACTATGGTTATCAACCCCAACCTCAGCCGAAGAAAAAGAAATACTGCCAAGTAGCAGATAAGCGGCTTGAGGAACTGAGCCACACGTTCAATGAGGTCCATGATGCGCTGGCAAAAGAAAACATCGACCTCTTGGTTTGCTTTGTGGCTCTAAAAGACGGCGGTGCAACGGTCTTTGTTGCACAAGAGGCTGTTAACCGCCGCCTTGATGTATTTAACGAACTTAAAAAAATGGAGGAACAGCATGCCAAAATATCCTGATATTACGGTCCATCTGACCGGTAAAGACGGTAACGCATTTAATATATTAGGTATATGTTTACGGGCTATGCGCCAAGCCAGCCTAAGCCAAGAAGAATGCGAAGCCTTTCAGGCTGAAGCGACCTCAGGCAATTACGACCACTTGCTTGCCACCTGCATGGAATGGTTTAACGTAGAGTAAAAATTTTTTCAGAGTATTGCTTTTTTATATTTTTTGGGATAGACTCTCAGAAAATAGGAGCACACAATGAAAAAAGGTCTTGTATATATCTTAACAAATCCCTCGATGCCTGATTGGGTTAAAATCGGCTTTACAGATAATGAGGATATCAATCAACGGCTTAAAGAATTAAACAGTTCAACAGCCGTTCCCCTCAGTTTCAGGGTGTATGCAACACTAACTGTTGAAAATCCAAGGGAAATTGAAAAACGCGTACATGCACTGTTTGATTTGATTGATGATTCGCTCCATTCTATTGAGGAAACAGGCCATGGTAAAAAGAGAGTTCGCGAATTCTTTCAAGTATCACCTTCCAAGGCTTATTCAGTTTTAGAACAGGTTGCAAGCTTAAATAACAATTTGGAAAATCTGAAACGCATTGTGCCGTCTGAGGAAGAACAAAAAGAGGATGATATCGCGCAAACTTCGCGCCGTACAAAAATGACATTTAAGAACCTTAAAATTCCGGTTGGTGCCGAATTGACCTATATATATGATGAAACAAAAAAATGCATTGTAAAGGATAACAAAAGAACGGTTGAATATGAAGGTAAAGAAACGTCGTTGTCAGCACTAGCGCAAAAGTTAAGTAATTCTAAATATAAACCACAAGGAACATCATACTGGGAATATCAAGGCGAGACTTTACTAGAACGCAGGTTGCGAATGGAAAAAGAAGGATAAATGAAGGGGCCAATTTTAGTCGGTCCTTTTTTTGCAAGGTAATAGTTTATGTGCAAAACATAAGGAAGTGAAGCAATATGGCAAAAACTGTGTCACTGCGGGAATATGCGCGATTGAGAGGCGTAAATTTAAGTGCCGTTCAAAATGCAATCAAGTCCGGCCGTATCCATAAAACAGTGGACGGCAAAATTGATGTAGAAGAAGCCAATCGCGACTGGTTTATCAATACGGACCAGTCCAAACAACGCAAACCCGATCCGATCTTTGAAGCTCAAACAGAAAATCGGCCCAACAATATGGGGGCTTTTCAGCAAGCCAAGACCGCCGATGTTTATTATCGGGCGATGCTCGCCAAAGCCAAATTGAAACTGTTAAATGGTGAAAGCATAGATCGCAAGCGTGCCGGAGCTTATGCCTTTCATTTGGGACGCAGTTTACGAGATTTATTTTTAAGCTTTTCTACACGTTATGGGGCTTTGATTGCGGCAGAATTGGGAACAGATGAACATAAAACAATGGTTGTGATAGATGAATATGCCCGAAAACTCTTATCAGAATCAGAAGAACTTATTTGCCGAGAACTATGATCTTGAACACTATATTGCAGAAGAGTTTTTTCGTGGCGCGGCACCGGACAGTTATATGTCTGTGTCGGACTGGGCAGATAAATATAGAGTGCTGTCCAGTAAATCAGCCTCAGAACCTGGTCGTTGGCGGACGGCAAGAACGCCTTACTTAAAAGAAATTATGGATTGCCTATCGCCAAAGTCGCCCATTCAAAAGGTTGTGTTTATGAAAGGCGCACAGATCGGCGGCACCGAATGTGGTAATAACTGGATCGGTTATATTATGCATAAGGCTCCGGGACCGATTATGGCCGTGTCACCGACTGTGGAAATGGCCAAACGCAACTCACGTCAGCGGATAGACCCACTGATTGAGGACTGCCCTGCATTGAAAAACGTAGTGAGCTCGCCGCGGTCACGCGACAAAGGCAATACGATGTTATCCAAGGATTTTATGGGTGGCGTTCTTGTGATGACGGGGGCTAATTCAGCGGTTGGATTGCGGTCTATGCCCGCGCGATACTTGTTTATGGACGAGATTGACGGCTATCCCACCGATATTGAGGGTGAAGGTGATCCAATCTTGCTGGCCGAACGAAGAACAGCGACCTTTAACAAACGCAAAAAGATATTTTTGGTATCAACGCCAACCGTTAAAGGGCTGTCTAATATAGAGCGTGAGTTTGAACTTTCAGATAAGCGGTATTATCTGGTTCCGTGCCCTTTTTGTGGTGGGTTTCAACGACTACTTTGGGAACAGGTTAGAGCCGAAAACGATACTGTTTTTTATGAATGCGGGCATTGCCACAAGCCGATCGCCGAGCATTATAAGACGCAAATGTTGGAAGCCGGACATTGGGAGGCTACCACCCAGTCCATTGACGGACTGACGGCGGGATTTCATCTGTCATCGCTTTACTCTCCGATTGGCTGGCTGTCTTGGAAAGAGTGTGTAGATATTTACGAGAAAGCTAAAAAGAATCCGACCTTGATGCAAGGATTCCAAAACACGATTTTGGGTGAAACCTTTGAGCAAGAAAGTGAGGCCCCTGAATGGCAACGGCTTTATGAAACTCGGGAAAATTATCCGATTGGAATAGTGCCGATGGGCGGATTATTCTTAACCGCCGGCGCAGATATTCAAAAAGATCGCATTGAATGTGAAGTTGTGGCTTGGGGCCGGCAAAAGCAAAGCTGGTCCGTTGACTATTATGTATTAGACGGCGACACCGCCAAGCCGGAAGTTTGGTCAAAGTTGGCGGAAATTGTTAATAAGGATTACCCGCACGAAAGCGGGATTACAATGCCGATCCGGGTGATGTGTGTTGACTCCGGTTATGCCACGCAAGATGTGTATTCGTTTATCCGGCTGTTTAATCAGGCTGTTTGGGGTGGTAATGGCGCCCGGGCCAATGCGCCAAGGACGGTTGTTGCCATTAAAGGTCAAAGTCGTGATACAGCGATGATCCTTTCCACTTCAAAGGCCGATACAAAAAAGAAAGGCCTGAAAGTGTGGAATGTGTCCGGTCCGGTGATTAAGACAGAACTTTATCGGTGGCTTAAAATGGAACGCGTGGGTGAAGATGCCTCGCAGTTTGGCCGCTGTCATTTCCCCGAATATGCTGAGGAGTATTTCAAACAACTGACGGCCGAACGTCAGGTGGTTAAGGTGACCAATGGTTATCCAAAATCGGTTTGGGAAAAAGACCCGACCCGGCGAAACGAAGCCTTGGACTGCCGCGTTTATGCGCGTGCCGGCGCGGCTATTTACGGACTTGACCGGATATCTGAGCGCGGTTGGCAAGAACTGGAAGCTGCTATACCGACTAAAACAACCGAAAAGGTAAAGATTAAAAAGCAACCGAAATTTGTTCAAATTCAACCAACAAAGGTAAATGATCCATGGCTATAACAAATATTGAAACCTTGAAAACCAGGCTGGCTGAGGCCGAGGAAGCTTATCATAAATTGATGATCGGCGAAAAGGAGGTAACGGTCAGTGTTGGAAATTTCGGTTCCACTACTTACAATCAAACCAGCCGGACGGCCCTTGAAAGCTATATCAGTTCTTTGAAATCGCAAATCGCAGCGGCTGAAGGGACAACAACCTGCCGCAGACGTATGATAAAGGTAGCATTTTAATGACAGACACATCACACAAAGCAGCTTCGCAAACTTTGCGAGAAATTGCCTCATGGCTTCCAGGCCGCGGTTCAGCCGACAGCGATTTACTGCCGGAATTGGACACGATCGTTGCCCGGTCGCGTGACTTAACGCGTAATCATGGTATTGCCGCCGGTGCCATACAGACCTTGACCGACAACATTGTCGGCACCGGGTTTCGCCTGTCAGCCAAGCCGGACTACCGGCTACTGGGCAAAACCAAGGAATGGGAAGAAGAATGGCAAGCACATGTTGAGAGTTTATGGCGATCCTGGTCCGAAACCTTTGAATGTGATGCGGCCAAATCCTTAACTTTTCATGGCCTAACAACACAAGTTTTCAAATCTTGTCTGATTAATGGTGAGGCTTTGGCTATTCCGCTTTGGCTGAAAGACCGGCCGTTTTCTACCGCAATTCAGTTGGTAGAACCGGATCGGCTCTCTAATCCAAACGGTCAGACGGACAGTAAAACACTTCGCGGCGGTATTGAAATAGATAAGTATGGTGCACCTGTTGCTTATTACATTCAAAAAGACCACCCTGGCGATTATTGGACAGGAACGACAACATGGGAACGGATTCCGGCTTTTACATCGTTCGGCCGGCGGCGTGTTCTACACGTTCACGACATCAGCCGCATTGGCCAATCCCGTGGAAAACCTGTTCTGAGCTCCATAATGCCGATGTTCAAAATGTTGGATCATTATGAGCGATCCGAGCTTCAAGCCGCAATCGTCAACGCGATGATCGCCGCATTTATAGAAACACCGATGGATGGCGAAAGTCTCAATGAGCTTTTCGGTGGCAGTGGTGAGGACTACTTGAATGCCAAAAAGGATTGGAAAGTCAAACTGGAAGGCGGATCTATTATCCCGATATTTCCGGGGGATAAAATTGCACCTTTTACACCCAGCCGACCGAACTCGGCATATGGCAGTTTTGTGGAGAATTTGCTCCGTCATATTGGCACAGGGTTGAACATTCCATATGAATTACTCTTGAAAGACTTTTCAAAGACCAATTATTCGTCAGCTCGGTCGGCTTTGTTGGAGGCTTGGCGCTACTTTAACGGCCGCCGGCAATGGCTTTCCACTTACTGGGCCACGCCGGTTTATGAGCTTTGGCTGGAAGAAGCTGTCAATAAAGGGCTGGTTGATGCGCCGGACTTTTACGAGAACCGCTACGCTTACACAAGATGTAAGTGGATTGGTCCGGGGCGTGGCTGGGTTGACCCAGTCAAAGAGGCTCAGGCCTGCCAAATCCGAATGGATATTGGACTTTCAACATTAGAGGCCGAATGCGCTGGTCAAGGCTTGGACTGGGAAGAAGTTTTGGAACAACGGGCGCGGGAGAAAGCCAAACTCGCCGAATTAGGTTTAACAACAGAAAAATTAATCCAAAAGGAGGAAAAAACGTCGCCGAATGATGATGAAATACGGCCTATAGAGTAAAATTTTTATGCATCTGGTAATTTTAGTTGACTTATTTGGGAATATCTGGTAATATCCAGTAAAATTGAAAGGAGACAATATGCCAAGAATAAAAGACATTATTATTACACCGGATATGCTCAATAAAATTGCTGAAATTGATCAGTTCGTTGGTTCATGGAGTGCAGATTTATCTAAATTAACACCTGCCGAATTAAAAGTTATGAAGCGGGTTGCAACGATTGAATCTGTTGGTTCATCTAACCGTATTGAGGGCAATAAAATGTCCGATGCGGAGATCGAGGAGTTGTTTAGTCATATCAACAAAAAGTCTTTTAAGTCTCGTGACGAAGAAGAAGTTGCAGGATATTCTGACTTAATTAATACGATATTTGAGAATTACAACGATATTCCTCTAACGGAAAATTATATTAAGCAGTTACATCAAATTCTTTTGAAATATTCTTCCAAGGATGAACGTCACCGTGGCGAATACAAAAAGGATAGTAATCGTGTGGCGGCTTATGATGCAACCGGAAAAGAAATCGGAACTATTTTTGAGACAGCTTCTCCTTTTGATACACCACACTTGATGAGCGAGCTAATTAAATGGACAAACGATACTTTTGAAGATCGCTTCTTGCATCCCATTATCACAATTGGAATATTTATCGTTCATTTCTTGTCGATACATCCATTTACAGACGGCAACGGTCGCATGTCGCGCGCCTTGACTGTACTGTTGATGTTGAAAAACAAATACAGTTATATGCCGTATGCTTCTATGGAATCAATTATTGAAGCAAGTAAAGATGCTTATTATCGGGCTTTACGCGGAACACAAAAAACGATATGGAATGATAAGGTTGATTATGAACCTTGGTTAACATTCTTTGTCACATCTCTTCAAAAGCAAAAACGAGCGTTGGAGGATAAAATTCAAAAGCTCAAGAAAGTGGATACAGATAAATTGTCTTCAACTGCCCGTGAAATTATGAGCCTATTTGCTAACAATTCAGAAATAAGTATCTCTGAAATTGTTAAAAAGACAGGAAAAAATGCTGAAACTGTTCGTAAATCTGTACAAAGTTTGGTGAAAAAAGGATATTTAACTAAACTAGGAACAACACGCGGTGTTTCATACATACGAAACAGCGAAGAATAATTAGTTTTTGTGTATCTGGTAACAGATAAGTAATTATCTGGGAATATCTGGTAATGTTTAAGGTGAAAATACAGTAATTTAGTAAAATCCGCAATGCTATTGCAGATTTTCTACCATTTTTTATACTTTCCATCCGAAAAGTGTCAAAATATTAACTATTTTCCATCCGAAAAGTGTAAAGAATACAAATAACTAATTGAAAAAAATATATTTTAAACATCATTCCTATTTTACAAAAATCGCAAAATGCGAAAAAAATAAAATAGCCTCACTTTGGTGGGGCTTTTTTGATGCTTTTACAGTCATAAAGTAAAGGTTATTCCATTATCCTTTACTTTTTCAAAAAGAAAGTAAAGGTTTTAATTTTATGAAAGGAAAACAATGAAACTCATGCAAAAAACAGTATGGGCGATAACGCCCGAGATGTTGCAGACAATGATAGCGATAGCGCACCAAACGAACCGAACACCTGAGGCCATTGCCAAAGAAATGGGCCGTGATATGAAAAACACCTATGCCGTCTCCACCCGAGGCGGCGTTGCTGTTATTCCGGTAACCGGTCCGTTGTTTAGGCACGCTAATCTTTTGACGGCGATTTGTGGGGCGACCTCTTACGAACTATTGGCGCAGGACTTTAACAAAGCCCTGAACGACCCGAGCGTATCGGCCATTTTGTTTGATGTAGACAGTCCGGGTGGTGAAGTCAATGGTTGTTCGGAACTGGCCGATGTGATCTATAACGCCCGAGGTAAAAAGCCGATTATCGCTTATGCCTCCGGTTCTTGTTGCTCCGGGGCGTATTGGATTGCCTCGGCCTGCGATAAGATTATGGCGGCGGATACAGCGATTTTGGGTTCTATCGGGGTTGTGTCTATTTTTGAAAAGGACGATGAGAACAAAACGATAGAAATCGTCTCCTCTCAGAGCCCGAACAAGCGGCCCGATGTAGAAACAGAAGAAGGGAAAGCCAAAATTCAAGAGCACATTGACGCTTTGGCAGAGGTTTTTATCAATAAAGTTTCGGCTTACAGAGACATTTCGCCCAAAGAAGTTATTACCAACTTTGGGGGCGGTGATATCTTTGTGGGACAAAATGCTGTCCGTGTCGGTCTGGCGGACGGTTTGACCTCGTTTGAGGAAGTGATAACGGACCTGAACAAAAAGGAGAATGTATTTATGAATAATGAAGTAAATGTCCTGGACATCAAAGCACAGGAACGTGAGCGTATGTCTCAGGTTCTTTCGGCTGAAAGTGCTAAGGGTAAAGAGGCAACCGCTCAAGCGTTGCTTGCCAAGACCGATTTGTCTACAACAGACATTTTGGCTATTTTAGAAACGGTGCCGTTTGCCAAACAAAGCAATGCTTTTGAACAAGCCATGGCACAAATCAAAAACCCGTCTATTGACCCGAGTAGCGAGACGGAAGATGAAACACCGGAGGCTGTTGCCAAACGCATCGCCTCATACACAATTGGAGGTTAAAGTATGACTATACAAGGATTTACGGATCAAGGATCCACAACCGCTGACAACTTGATTGCCGGCGAATTCCCTCGTGTCTCTGAACTTGCAACCATTACCGGCGGCAACTATACGCGCGGAACGGTCTTAAAAGAATCAGAGGGCGCATTTACCATTTGTGGGGCCTCTGATACGCCGGTGGCTATTTTGGCCGAAAACGTTGATGCCACAAGTGAAGACAAACAAGCCGTTATTTATTTGACCGGCGAATTTAATGCGGCGGCTCTGACTGTGGCAAGCGGTGCAACCATTGCCAGCTTAAAGGCTAAACTCAGAGAAAAAAGCATTTTTATTAAATCAAACCAAACATACGGAAAGGCATAAATAATGGATATTTTTTCTACAAACGTGTTGGCAAAAGTGGTTGAACGTTTACACACGCCTTCGTCTTTCTTGCTCGACACTTTCTTTTCGAATGTGCAAACTTCGGATAAAGAAGAGATCTTTTTTGATGTAACGGACAGCAAGCCGCGCATTTCTCCGTTTGTATCCCCACTACTCCCCGGCAAAATCGTTGATAGCGGTGGTTATCAAACAAAATCATTCAAGCCGGCTTATGTGAAAGACAAACGCCGCTTTGACGCAAACATTCCGTATAAACGTGTTGCCGGTGAGATTATCGGCGGCAGTTTAAGTCCCGCACAACGTTATGAACGCGCTTTGGCCACAACTTTGACAGATCAGTTAGAAAACCTGACCCGTCGTGAAGAAGTCATGGCGGCTGAAATCTTAAGAACCGGACAAGTGATTGTTTCCGGAGACGGTTATCCGTCAACAACGGTCAACTTCGGGCGTGATGCGGCTTTGACTAAGGCCTTAACCGGTTCCGCCACATGGGCAACTGCAGCGATTAACCCGATCAATGACCTGGAAGACTGGGCGGATTTAATTCAAAGCAAGTCCGGTGTGGTTGCTAAAACGGTTGTTATGGATCCGGACGCGTGGAAAATCTTCCGCGCAAAAGACGATGTAAAGAAGTTCTTGGATTACCGCAGAGGCACCAACAACACGTTGAATGTTGATCCGCTTGTGCGCGGAGAAAACGCCAAAGTGCGCTATGTTGGCTCAATCGGTGACTTTGATATCTATGTTTACAATGACATTTATATCAATGATGCCGGGGTTGAAAGCAAACTCTTGCCAAGCAAGACGGTCTTAATGGCAGCCAAAGACGGACTGGAAGGCACCCGTTGCTATGGGGCTATTCATGACGAAAAGGCAAACTGGACAGCTCACAGATACTTCACGAAGTCCTGGGTTGAGGAAGATCCCTCGGTTCGTTGGCTGTTGTTGCAATCCGCACCTTTGGTTGTTCCTTATCGTCCGAATGCGTCTTTGTGTGCAACCATTGGCTAGGAGGTATAAATGCGTATTAAGGCTTTGATTACGTTAGTTGTGTCTGCCGGCAAAGAAATCGCACCCGGTAAGGAGTACGATCTGAATGAAGCAGATGCAAAAAGTTTAATTGAGCGCGGCTTTGCGGTGGCCGTTAAGGGTGGTCAAAAAGCAGGGCTACAAACTGAAACAGGAGGTAAAGATGACCCTTCCGCTCAAAAAGGCGGTGGACAGCCTGTTCAATAGATGCGGAACGACCGGGACATATCAAGGGCGCAAAATTCTTTTTTTATTGACTGAGCCGGACGAAGTTGTCGGTGTGGGTTTTGTAAAGGCTCACACCGATACGCATTTAATGCGGATCCGGCTTTCTGATGCGCCCGATTTAGCTGTCGGGGACACGATAGAAACAGATGCGGCAACCTATCGGGTGCATACGGAACCGGTCAAAGATATTCATAACTTGGTATGGAGTGTTGATGTGCTATGCAGTTAAAATTGGCATTACAGGGAAAATTGTCTGATGTCATGGAAAAGCACTATGTAGAGTGTGCAAAGGCTGTGACCTTAGGAATTACAGCGGCAACGAACGGATTAAAGTCATCTTTGCGTGAACAGGTTCGGTCAAGCGGCATGAGTTCCCGCATGGCTAATACATGGCGCGGTGTCGTCTATCCGAAAGGAAAAAAGAGTATCAGTGCGGCAGGCCTTGTTTATTCTAATGCCGAAAAGATAATGCTGGGCTTTGAATATAGCAGTATTATCCGCGGCAAGAACGGTCTGTGGCTGGCCATTCCGACAGAGGCTATTCCGAAACGTGCATGTGGCAAGCGTATGACACCGGGACTTTATGAACAGATGAAAGGCGTGCGATTACAGTTTGTGTATCGCCGCAACGCCTGTTCATTACTGGTGCATACCAAAAAGAAAAAGACGGTCATCGCCTTTATTTTGGTGCCACAGGTCAAAATGCCGAAACTGATAAACTTTGCAACCGAAAGCGAGCGTTGGCAAAATCTGGTGCCGAGCTTGATTTTAGAAAACTGGAGTAAAGATGACAAGTAAAAGAGAAATTGTATTAAAGGCTTTATTTGAAAGGCTTTCTACGCTTGATGTTCCCGTTAAACGCAATGACCCTTTGCCACAGAAAATTCCTGATGGCGGTTTGGTTATTTTGCACGATGGTAATGTCGGTGAGCCGGAGATTTTATTATCCCCGACTTGCTACATTTTCACACATCGGGCCGAACTGGAAGTTATTGTTCAAAAGGAAACACCGGCCGAGCGTGATCACGCCTTAGACGGACTGTTGGTTCAAATCGGTGAGCTTTTACAGGAAGATCCTCGCCTGGGCGGTGAAGTTGATTATATGCACGCGGATCCACCCGGGTTTGTGGAAGAACCGGTTGAAGGCGGTATCCCCATCAAAGGCGCAATCGTCCCAATCGTTTTAGAATATAGTTCAGGTAACACTTTGGCATCATAGAGAGAATTTTGCCGATTTGATTTTTAAGAAGAAGTAGTGTAGAATATAAGAGATAAATTTTATTAATACAACTTTATAAAATAGGAGAATAAAATGATTAAAAAAAAGTTTTTAAAAGCAACTGTTGCAGGAATTGCTACGATGGTACCAGGAGTAAATGGATTATCTGAATTTTATAGCACCTTTTGCCAGTCTCAAAGTGATGAAAGGCGTGATAAAGTTGAAGAAGAATTTAGACAAAGATTTGATGATATACAGGACTATGTAGACAATAATCCTTCTAACTTTGCAATTTTTCTAAATGCAGTTAAGGGCGCATTTGAAGATATAACTGATGAGAAAATCAAAAATTATGTCAATGCTTTGGTTAGTGCTATACAGAATGAAAATTTAGATAACACAAAAATCCATATTTTTCTTAATCTTTTGCGAAAATATTCAGTGTTTCATATCAAAGTATTGGAGTATTTTAATCGTTCTCATTTCAGAAACGATAATCAGGGGTTTCAGCAGAGTGTAAGTATAGAACCGCGTTCAACTGAACAATATATTGCTGATATTATTGGAGAAGAAGAACCTGAATTGGCAAATGATATTTCGTTACTAAAGCTGGCAATAAAAGATTTATATGCAGATGGCTTATTGCAAATTTCACGATTAGATCAACTACATTCTCCAGTGCTTAATGGTTTCAGTAAGAAGACAACATCATTTGGGGAGGAATTCTTAAACTTTATAGCAGATTAAAGTAATTTAACAAATAACAAAGGGTCCGAAAGCTTCGGGCTCTTTTTTTTATGCTTTAACTTAACGAAAGGAATAAAAATGAGCAGAGCATATGGCTGGAATGCCAAATTATTGATTGCTGAAGAAAGCACCTATGGTACTCTTTCTTCGGGCCCCTTTACCCAAGTACCGTTTGCTTCAAGCGCCATAGACAGCGAACAAGGGTTGATTTCTTCAAACGTTTTGGGACTTGGCCGCGATCCGACCACACCGTTCCAAGATGTCATCAATGTTGAGGGTGAGTTATCCGTTCCTGTGGATTTAAGGAACATCGGAATTTGGCTGAAAGCCGTCTTTGGAACGCCGACAAGCACAACAGAAAACGGCGTTTGCACGCATACTTTTGAAAGCGGAAAAACCTCTTTGCCGAGTTATTCTTTGGAATTAGGCTTGGCCGAAGTTCCGGAATATATCCGTTTCTTGGGTGCACGGGCCAATTCTATCGCCTTTAACTTCGCCCGCTCCGGTGAAGCACAGGTCACAGTTTCGTTAATGGCCCAAAGTGAAACCGCCTCGGAGACATCTGTTTCAAATGCACCTGAAGTTAAGAATTACACGCGCTTTTCACAGTTCCAAGGATTTATAAAATCCGGTGGCGAAACGTTGGCAAATGTAACTAGTGCCTCGGTTACCTATTCAAATAACCTTGAAAAGATTGAGACGATCCGGAGCGATGGTAAAGTTGAAGCCATTGACCTTGGGGTTGCTTCCTTGTCCGGTTCAATCGCGGTCCGTTATGGCGACAATGCGCTGATGGATAAAGCACGTGCTGGAAGTCCGGTGGATTTAGAACTTGGTTATCAAATATCCGACACTCAAAAACTAGTCATCACTTGCCATGAGGTCTATCTGCCAAAGCCGAAACGTTCTATTTCAGGACCGGGTGGCATTGAGTGCTCTTATGATTTCCAAGGCGCAAAGAATGCGGAACTTGGCAAAATGGTAACCGTGCAATTGATTAACGATGTGGAGAAATACTAATGTTAAAGTTGAAGTTTAAGAATGAGCCTTACTGGTTGGATTTGGGAATGGGTGTCCGGGTTAAAGTGAAGCCTTGTACATCTTCGGTCTTTTATGAGGCAAAGGCCTTTATGAATTCAAAGGTGGCCGAGATCGCAAAACGCTTAAAAGATGTACGTGAAAACGGGGCTACAGATAAAGACCTACCGGATTTAGAGGACATTACAAAGCGCGAAGCCTATGCCGATCAGCAATTGATTTTAGGTCTTGCACTGGCGGGCATTATTGAATGGGACGGCATTTTAGAAGCCGATAGCGATGAAAAAGCACCGCTGACACCGGCCAAAATTGAGGAACTCTTCACGAACTTTTGGAGTATCGCCGAAACATTCCGGCAACAATACTGCGGCATACAGGAGATATTAGAGGCCGAAAAAAACGCCTCTACGCCCGAGCCAAGTGGCACTTCGGCTCCGGGCGGAATTACTGCCAGGGATGCGGAGGAGAGCAAACAAACTGTCCCATCTACAAATGCCGATATGTCGAAACAGCTTTAGACACCATAGAAGGCTATCAGGCTTGGGAGGTTTTGCTTAAACTTTCCGAGCCTGACCTTGGTATCGCGCTGACGGTGGCTGAGAATTTAGGATTAAAAAGTGCGGTGATGACTGAACTGCTATCTGTTGGAATCCAAGGAATTAAGGCCGGAATGAGCGACATAAGTTAAATAATATTGATTTTTTTGAAAACAGTCGCTATAAACGATTTATTGGCTTTGGTGAAAAGAAGGATATCACTATGACTACTGTTGACAACTATATACAAATAATTAGAAATTATTTAGGAGATGATGCCTCAATTGTTGAAAATTCAGAAAATCCTGTTAGGAAAGCACTGTTAAAACTAGATCCATGCTCACGTGAAGATGAACGAAATGAAAGATTCTCTACTTGGATGGCTTTTGAGTATATGCTAAAGCAAGGTGGTCCCGAAAAAGATTTTATGGCACTAAAAAAGTCTGATCTTGTAAATGGTGATTTAAAAACCCAGAGAGGAATTTTATCAGAAATAATTGCATATTACTACTTATGCACTGCTGGTTTCCATGTAGAATACCAAAATACAGACAACAAACCAACGGCAGATTACAAGGTTACCACACCTAAAGGGGAACAGGCAATCATTGAAGTAACCTGTCGAGGAATATGTGATGAGGCTCAAAATAAAATGGAGGCTTCAAGAAATGAGTTGGATGAAAAGGTAAAAAATAATAAGGATAAAAATCAAAGAGTGTTTATTGGTGATCCCCAAATTATTAGGCCATATGGATACAGCAGCGATTCATGTACAGCAGATGCTATAAGCAAGATTTGTTCAATGAAAAAGGAAGAGCATCAATTATCTGAAGATTTGCCTTCAGTTTTATGGGCTGATTTTGGTGTAACTGGTGATTTCACAACAGTAGGAGGTTTATTTTATCCTCTAAACTTGTGGAATGGTGGTATAACGTCAGGCCATTTCTGGTATGGATTATATGGAAAAACTGGGTTCCCTATATACACGAATTTTTCGATAAATAATGAAAATAATATAAGCCTAGGGAAAATTGAAAAAATGAAGCATGATGGTAGATTTAATCAGAAAACAAAACTTTCTGGTTGCATTTTTAGATGTTCATCTGATAGCTTTTTTTATGAACATCCTGAACCTTTAAATCAAATTTCAGATGATTTTAGAAAAAGATTATTAATGTTACCGAGATTTTCTATTGAAAAATCGCTTGCTAATTTTTATCCAGGAATGGTAGAAGAAAGAAATAAACAAATTGAAAAATTAATAAAATCTTTCTATTGATTTCAAAAGTAAACTTTTACACCTCAACCGTTTGGTTGGGGTGTTTTTTTATGGAAAAAACGAATGAACACAGCGAAAAAACTTTCAATCAGACTTGAAGCAGTGGGCGGCGATAAGGTTCGGCAAGAGTTCAAGAACATTGGTTCGGACGGACAGAAAGCCTTTCAGCACATAACTCAGGTCATGACGCCTGCCAACGATAATTTAAAGGTCTTGGATAACACAGCCAAGGCCTTTAATAATACTCTAAAACAGGCGGCATCGTTGGCCGGAGCATACCTCGGATTGCGTGGGCTGACATCAGCATTTAAGGGTATTGTGCAGACAAACAAAGAGTTTGAAAGCCTGATCGGATCCTTAAAAACAGTGACCGGGTCGGTTAAAGGTGCACAACAGGCTTTTGCGATGATTGAACAGTTTGCGCTGGATACACCGTATCAACTGGACGAAATTATAGAGGCTTTTATCCGGCTGAAAGCGTTGGGCCTTGACGCGACTTCGGAAGCCTTAACTTCTTATGGAAATACCGCTTCGGCCTTTGGTAAAAACATCACGGACTTTACAGATGCTGTCTCTTCGGCGGTAATGCTGAACTTCAAATCGCTCCGAACGTTTGGTATTCAAACCCAGGTTGAGGGCGATAAAGTCCGGTTCACTTTCCAAGGGATTACAACCACTGTTGGCAAAAGTGCGCAAGAAATTGAAGCCTATCTTAAATCTATTGGCCTGATTAACTTTGGCGGCGCGATGAAAGAACAAATGGACACGATGGGTGGTGCTATGTCCAACATTGAGGACGCGATAAGTAAGCTTATCCGGTCCATTGGTGAAAATGGTCTAAACAAAGCCTTAAAAGAAACATTTTTGCAGTTTAATGAGTTGTTAGATGGCTCGGGTGAATCCGCAAAAGCCATTGGTCAAACCTTGGCAGCGGCTGTGAATGTTGCCAGCAAGGCCTTTTTTACCATGGCCCAATACATTGAGCCAATCATCACGCTCTTAACGGTTCGGTTGGGCGCGAGTCTGATAACCAAAGGAATAGACCTATTAAAGGCAAGCATGTATGGCTTAAATGTAGCCCTTATGGGAACCGGAACCGCCGGAGCCTCTGCCACACTCGGCCTTAAAATGATGTGGCAAGTTTCCAAAAGGACCGCTGTTCAGATGTATGGAACCGCAGTGGCAGCCAAGGTTTTGGCCAGTGCCGTTGGCCTTTTGAAAGGAATAATGGCTCTATTGGGCGGTCCGGCCGGGATCGTTTTATTGGTAGCGACGGGCTTGTATAAACTGGTTGATTCCCATAATGTGGCCAAACGAGCGGCCCAAGATCACGCGGATACTTTGGAAAAGCTGAAAGACCAAATGGCCGAGACGGTTCAAGAAAGCACACGCTTTTATAATGCGATGGATAAAAATAAAGCCGTTGCCGAATGGTCGCAAAAGTTGCAAGCTGCACAAAAGAATATCAAAGCGTTGAGTGCCGAATTAAAACAAACGGGCGGCTTGTCTTTCTGGGATCGGAACACACCGGATTTTTTCTTGAAAGACTATGAAGTTTATGCCAAAGATTGGGCCGATATTTTGCGACAATCCAAGATCGATCTTGCCCGTTATCAAAAAGAGATTTGGGCATTGGCCGCCGAATATCCGGACTTTCAGCCACAAGCAGCAGCGATTGATGAAAAACTCTTGTTGCTTAAAGCGGCATATATGGACGCGCAAAAGGCTCGTGATGAGCTGAAATACATTGAGCACCCGGAACTTCGGCCGAAAAGTGAAGTAGCGCCATCGTTAAAAATGCCCGATGTATCCAATACAAAGGCTTACGAAAAGACCATTGAGGACATCAAACAAAAGGTCTTTGAATTGCAAAATCCTTATGATCAGGCCATACAAAAAGCGGCCAAATGGCGTGATGATGCACTTAAAAACTTGGATAAAACCAAGGCTGGCTATGAGGATTTCAAAGATGATGTGAACCGAGTTTATGACGACATGGTTAAAAAAGCAAGTGATGCCGCCTTGCAAAGCTCAAAAGACTGGAAAGACGGTGTCATGCGGGGACTGAAAAGCGTTTATGACGATGCTTCCAATATGGCTTCAACGACAGAAAGCCTGGTTAAAAACTCGTTCAAGTCAATGGAAGATACGCTGACAAACTTTGTCATGACCGGCAAAGCGAACTTTGGTGATTTGGTTAATTCCGTTGTTGAGGGAATGGTGCGTATGGCTATGCAATATGCTGTGATCAAACCGATCATGGGTGGGGTCATGGGGTATTTTGGCATTCCGACAGCGCATACAGGAGGTGTCATTGGTACGGATTCTTTATCAGTTAAGGCTGTTCATCCAAGTGTTTTTGAAAATGCTCCCCGTTTTCATACCGGGGGTCTGGTCGGCGGTGAGATCCCAATTATCGCGAAAAAAGGTGAAACGGTCTTCACGCCGGGACAGATGAAAGCACTGGGCACAGAACTCAATTCAAAACCGCCGGTTTATGTCAATGTAAACGTGGTCAATAAGGTTTCAGGCACAAAGGCAACAACAAACCCGACACGCGATATGAACGGCAATGTCAATCTGGACATCATCGTTGAGCAAATTGAGGGTGCCATTGGTAAAAACATAACAAAGGGAGAAGGTTTATCGCCGATTTTGGAGCAAAGGTATGCGTTAAACCCCGCCTATGGGAGTTATAGATGAGCGTTTATTTAGCTTCGGAACAAAAGTTCCTTGTCCCTTCGGGATCGCCTTCGGCGTCATCTTCGCGAATGCTACGATTCCCACAGCATTTACCATATCCGACCGTTGAAAATTACTCTATCAAGCCTGGTGAAGCAATTATTCGGACGGATATGGAAGCCGGCCCGGCAAGACAAAGGCGGCGTTATACCCAAACACCATCTAGGATTTCTGTGCGTTGGCTGATGAATCCGGAACAGTTCTGCGTTTTTGAAGCTTGGTATAAATACCATGCCAAAGAGGGTGGCGAATGGTTTTTCATCACGCTTTTGGGTGGTATCGGCCTCAGCAGTCAGGAAGCGCGTTTTACGCAACAATTTGAAGCAAAACTCCTGAACGGTTATTTGTGGGAGATTACCTCAGAGTTGGAAATTCGCAACCGGCCAACATTGACCGAAGATGCGATGAAAATCGTTATGGATAGCGACTATAATTTGCTCTTAAAAACATCGGACAGATTACACGATCTGGTTCATCGGGTATTGCCGATAAAATTGAATTAAAAAGGAAAATCATTATGCACAATATGCAAGAAAGATTAGAAACAGCGATTGAACGCACTGAAACGGACTCATCGCTGTTTCATGATATGGTTCATGGAGGCGATAGCCAAGCGGTTATGACCGAAAATGGGATTGTGCCCACAATGGCCAAAGCCCTGAAAGATGTGCGCGATGAATTGTATGGTCAAGCGTCTAGCCTTGTCAATATGGCGCAATTAGCGGCCGATGAGGCCAAAATTGCCGCCGGGCAAGCCCAAGCCGCAACGATCCAAACAGAGCAAAATGCTCAAAACGTTGCTGATAATTTGGTAAAAACAAAGACGGAAGTCAGCAAAGCTCAGATATGGGCCGAGGGGACGGACGATGAAGTTCAAGCACAAGGAGGTACACATTCGTGTCGGGAGTGGGTGGCTTTGGCCGAACGGGCAACAATCGGGAGTTTTCCGATAACGGTGGCCGGCGTTGCGAGGGAAAATCAGGTGATTCTTCCTCTGAATTTAGGTGAAGCTCTTGGCTGTGTAGATCAAATTTTGACGGTTATTATTGAAAACACGGCCTTGCTTCCTGAAAACTATACATTATCGCAAGATGGACGCTCGGTTGTTTTATTAAACCCGTTGGCGACCGGCGAGCGGTGGTGTGTTAAATGCCTTTATGACCTGCAATCAATGAATGTTTTGAGCGATTGTGTAATGTACGAAGAAATGTCAGGAGAAACACGATGACGGATAGCAGCAAGATTCCGGTATCAAGGCTTTCTGATAAAAGTTTTGATACCGCCCCTCAATCAGGCAGTTCCAATATGATTTCTTCCGGAGCCGTTTTTGAGGCCCTGAAAGACAAGTTGGGAAAGACTGATACAGCAGCCAAGGCAACGGCCGATGCCGATGGCAATATTATCAACAAAACGTATGCAAAATTGAGTGATATCATCACTTTTGAATACGAAGATGAACATTAAGAAAGGAAAAATAATGGCAAATAAAAAAATTAAGTTAAAAAACGGAGCCGGTGAGTATTTGGAACCTTATACCACCAATGTGCCGGACGCTTCTACATCAGATAAAGGCTTGGTGGTTTTGGACGAAACACCGACTGTGGGATCATTGAAGGCATTGACTTCTGGTGGAGCAAAAATTGCATTAGATGCAAAATTGGGCAAAGAGGATATTGCTTCCAAAGCCACAGCCGATGCAAGTGGCAATGTCATTACTACCACATATGCTACTAAAACAGAAGTAAGTGTGGTGGAAACATTGGCAACACAAGCCAAAAGTATTGCTGAAGGTCGCGCACGTGCCACTGCTTATGAAAATTATCAGGCGGCGGTTACAGCATTAAATGCGGCAACTGCTACTGAATTCAAAGTTGGTGATAACATCTTTATTCAAGCAAAGAATGTACCTGATCTATGGATTTACGGTGTTGAAAGCACAAGCACCAGCTATACA
>CAVDQP010000001.1:17758-31951 GCA_963611245.1 Holdemanella biformis | reverse complement strand
GCAGTAAAGGCACCAGAATATAAATACAATAACCGCCGGCGCTTAAAAATTTTAAAGCGGTTTCGTTTTGTTCGTAAGATTGAAAATTAAAGGAAGGAAAGGTATTTTGCAACAAATTCAACCCTCCAAACACAAATTTATCGGTCGGATACATAAAAATTGCGCCGATACAAGCCAAGGCGATTAACACCGACAAAGACAGCGGAAAAAGAAGAATCAGAAAAACCGTTTGCCGATTGTTATAGGCAATGTGGTCATAAACTGTTTTTACGGAAGAAGACATCAATACTCCTTACAATCCATTCAGACGCTTTGATTTTTTTTAAGGCAACGACCGTTTTTTTTCCTTTTATCTTTCGATTTTACGCAAAAAGCTTTCGACCGTCGCCCGCCGTTTTTATGAAAAAAAACAGCCTAAAACTGAACGGACGGCGCTGATTGCACCTTGTCTTTTTCTTCTTCGGACAATTCAAAGAACGGCTCTTTTTGAAAATGAAAAAGGTTGGCGATTAAATTGCCGGGAAACATTTCCACTTTTGTATTCAAAGCCAAAACAACCGTGTTATAAAAACGACGAGACGCTTGAATTTTATTTTCCGTGTCCGACAATTCGTTTTGAAGAGCCAAAAAGTTTGTGTTTGACTTTAATTCCGGATAATTTTCGCTTAAAGCGAACAAAGATTTCAACGCGCCCGACAACATTTCTTCCGTCTCCGCTTTTTGAGAAACGGAACGAAACGACGTTTTCATGGCTTCCCCGCGCGCCTTGACAACTTTTTCCAAAGTTTCCTGCTCATGAGAGGCATAGCCTTTCACGGTTGCAACCAAATTCGGGATAAGGTCATAACGGCGTTTCAACTGCGTTTCAATATCGCTCCACCCCTCGCGAACCCGTTGTTTGGCGATGATTAAGCCGTTGTAAATCTTAACGGCGTAAAAAAGGATCAGTAAAACAATAAAAATAAAAATAAGAAAAAGGTGCATTTTTACCTCCCTTGAAATAAAAAGTCTTTTAATAATATAAAAGCTCCTTTTTTTCATTGCAACTTTATTCTTGATTTTTTACAAAAGGAGTGTAAAACTTCTTACAGTTTTTTTGAACGTAGAAAAGAAAATGCAACAAGCTTTTTATTCTAAAACAAGCCTGAAAAATGGGCTTGATCTTGTTATTTCCCGTATTCCGGCTGAGGCTATGCAGGAGGCTTTAGCTTTGTTGCAGCCGTTGACAGATGAGACGGCCTTTCATTTTTATAAAGAAGTTTTTCTTTTGAAAGCGGAGGCGGACTCTCTTTATCTAAAGGCGTCTCTTTTAGGCGATGTTTTAAGCGCGGGATCGATTACAAAGTTGCCGTGGCGACATCTGTCCTATGTCGGATTTTTGGATTGCGCTTTTTCATCAAACGCTTTTGACTATGAAATCGCGACGTCTATGGTGCGCGCTTTAATCGAATGGGCCAAAAAAGACGGTATTTTGCGGTTGGAATTGTCCGTTTTGAAGGAAAATAAAGAGGCGGTTTCTTTCTTTCAAGAATTCGGTTTTGAAGTGCAAACGCCTTCTGTCTGTTTTGAATTTATGCGCCGTTACTTTGATAAATACGAACAAATGGCGCTGCTGTTGAAATAAGCTATTCCTTTTGATTTTGGAACGTGTCGATTTTTTGGAACAAAGGAGACACGTTTTTTTTCATCATAAAGGATAAAATCCACAAACTGGGATGCATCAACAGCCCCGTCATGAAAAAGAAAAGAGGCCAGCTGAGCCATTCGACAAAGTATCCTGCAAAAGAAGCAAAAAAATCCTTCGGCAACGCCATAATAGAGCTTAATAAAGCATACTGCGTTGTCACATACAAAGGAGAACACAGTCCGGAAAGATAAGCTACAAACGCCGTTGTACCCATACCGCCCACAATATTGTCAAAGGCAATCAAAACCGACAGAAAATAAATATTGTTTCCCAAAAAAGCCTGTATCGCAAAACCGACAGAGGTGAAAATTTCAATCACTCCCAAGAGAAACAAAGTTTTCATAACGCCTTTTTTCATGACCAAAGCGCCGCCTAAAATTGTGCCTAAAATCGTCGCCAGTGTTCCCCATATATTTGAAACGCCGGCTATCTGAGTATAATTAAATCCTATTTGATTGTAAAACAGGCCGGCCATTTTTCCTAAAGTGGCGTTACTGAGTTTGTAAGTAATGATAAACATCAAAATGATGCCCCAGTGGGCGTAACGAGTCATAAAATCTTTGAAAGGGCTGACGACGATGGTATGCAAATCTTGTAAAAAAGTTGGTATTTTTCTTTGAGGGGGATTTGTTTTTTCTTCTTCGGAAAGAATATCCGAGGAAGAGGCTCTTGCATGGCAGGGCAGGGGCGTTTGAAGATTCTCTTTTTGTTCGTCTTCTTCGGAAAAAGGCATCAAAAATAACGTCGCCATGCCGATGGTGCCGGCCAGTCCGATAAAGAAATAAACGATATTCCAGCCTAAAAAAGAAGCCAGCCACAATCCTCCTGCGCCGGAAAAAAGCATTCCCAGCCGGTAGCCCATTTGATAAGATGCGGCGCCTTGACCTTGATATTCGGCGGGAATAGTTTCAATTCTCAACGCGTCGACGACAATATCCTGACTGGCAATGAAAAAAGCCGTCAGAACGCCGAGGATTTTCAAAGCGGCAATATTCTTTTCCGGACAAAGAGCAGACAATCCGAAAATGCTTATCATCATACCGATTTGAAATAACAGTCCCCAAGCCCGTCTTTTCCCAAGTTTTTTAGATAAATACGGCAGTTTGATTCTGTCCACAAGAGGAGCCCATAAAAATTTCAGACTTAAAGGCGTTCTTAACAAAGAATACAAGCCGATGGCGCCTAAAGTTAAACCGCTTTCTTTCAGCCAAAAGCTTAAAGAGGTTCCAAGCAAGCTGAGCGGTAACCCGCATGAAATGCCCAAAAAGAAAACAGACAGGACTTTTGGGGTGACATAGACTTGAAACGCTTTGAATGATTTCACGTTTAAACTCCTTTTTTTAGTTTTTATCTAAAGGGCGGTTCTTGCACAATCGCCTCGGCGACGGACTTTTTTATTCAAACTTTCGAACAGCTTAACAAAGACTTTTGCCAAAAACAATGTTTGTTTCTTCAGAGTATAAAAAAAGAGGAGTTTTTCTCCTCTTTTTCTTTGTTTTTCCTTGCGGTTTATTCCGCTTGCCGGCGTTCCGCCCGTTTGCGTTCAATGCTGTCCAAAATTCTTTTTCTCAAACGGATATTTTTAGGAGTGACTTCCACTAATTCATCATCTTGAATGTAGGCCAGCGCTTTTTCCAAGCTCATCACCGTCGGAGGCACCAACATAATGGCGTCGTCTTTTCCGGCCGCGCGCATATTGGTCAGCTGTTTGCCTTTAATCGGGTTGACTTCGATATCGCCGCCTTTCGGGTTTTCGCCGATAATCATACCGACATAGACCAATGTTTGCCCAGAAATAAAGAGCGGGCCTCTTTCTTGAATTTTCCATAAAGCGTAATCAACCGCTTTGCCGTTTTCCGTTGAAATCAAAACGCCGTTATGACGCGTCAAAATCGGTCCTTTGTAAGGGCCGTAGCTGTCAAATATCCGGTTCATCACGCCGGTGCCGGACGTATCGGTTAAAAATTCGGAATAATAACCGATAAGCCCTCTGGACGGCGCTAAAAACACCAAACGAACTTTGCCGCCTTTCGACGGTTTCATTTCTTTCAATTCGGCTTTGCGAATGCCCATTTTTTCCACCACGACACCGGAATATTCATCGTCCACATCGACGACTACTTCTTCATAAGGTTCCAACTTTTCGCCGTTTTCTCCCGTTTTCATCAAAACGCGCGGGCGGCTGACGGACAATTCGAATCCTTCTCGGCGCATGGTTTCGATTAAAATACCCAGTTGCAATTCGCCTCGGCCGGCCACTTCCACGGCGTCCGAATTAGGCGTTTTGGTGATACGCAAAGCGACATTGCCTTCCGCTTCTTTGCGCAACCGATCGTAAATCATTCGAGACGTGACTTTTGTTCCTTCCGTTCCGCCTAAAGGCGAATCGTTGACGGAAAAAGTCATGGCCAACGTCGGCGGATCAATCGGATTGGCTTCAATTTGTTCCGTGACGGACATATCGCATAAGGTATCCGCCACCGTGGCTTTGGTCATGCCGGCTATGGAAACGATGTCGCCCGCGAACGCCTCGACAATTGCCGTCCGTTTTAAGCCTCTGAAAGCCATAATTTTTGACACACGCGCCGTTTCAACGTCTTCTCCCGTGTGAGATAACGCCTTAATCACCTGATTGATTTTAACGGAACCGGACATAATTCTGCCCGTTAAAATTCGTCCCACAAACGAATCGTATTCCAACGTCGTTACCAACATTTTAAAAGGCGCATTGATGTCACCGCTGGCAACAGGCACTTTTTCCAAAATGGTTTCCATCAACGGTTCAATGGAGACTCGTTCGTCTTTTTCCAAATCTTTGACCGCCCACCCTTGTTTTCCGGAGGCGTATAAAATCGGGAAATCCAGCTGTTCGTCCGTTGCGTCCAAGCCGACGAATAAATCAAAGACTTCGTTTAACACTTCGTCCGGACGCGCGTCGGGGCGGTCGGTTTTGTTGATGACCACAATCGGTTTTAATCCGAGCTTCAATGCCTTTCCGACAACGAACTTTGTTTGAGGCAAAGGACCTTCCGCGGCGTCCACCAACAAAATAACGCCGTCCACCATATTGAGAATGCGTTCCACTTCCGCGCCGAAATCGGCGTGCCCCGGTGTGTCGACAATATTGATGCGCGTGTTTTTGTATTCAATCGAGGTGCATTTGGCTAAAATCGTGATGCCTCTTTCCCGTTCGATGTCGCCGGAATCCATCACGCAAGTTTCCACTTGTTGGTTGTCACGAAAGACTCCGCTTTGTTTTAAAAAGCTGTCCACCAAAGTTGTTTTGCCATGGTCCACATGAGCGATAATCGCGATATTTCTAATCGGTTCCATTTTTTACTCTCTGTTTTTCTTGATTTTTAAATTTTGCTTACCCTTTTACACCAAAAAGTATCGTTTGGATACAAAAATCTTTACTTTTTTTTAAGGATTTTATTGTCAAGCCGTCAAAAACGGTATAAAATACCTTTTGTCTGCGACAGATATGTAGAGGGGCGATATATAAAAGCCTAAAGTTTTTCTATTTTTGTTCTGTACACACTGCTGCGCATCAAGGCCGGTGACTCGGTATTTATAAAGTATTAGGAGTATATTATGCTTTCTGGTCAAGTCAAATGGTTTAACGCCAAAAAAGGATACGGATTTATTGTTCCTGCCGATGGCGGTAAAGATGTTTTTGTCCACATTTCAGCCGTAAAAGCGGCGGGATTGCAAGGGTTGGAAGAAAATCAAGCCATTGAATACGAATTGACAACGCAAAACGGAAAAACTTCTGCAACAAATCTGGTTGTAAAATAATTCTTTTGTATGTCTTGGAAAACCCCGTGTAAAAGCGGGGTTTTTCGTTTTTTAAAGGCTTTTTTGTCGCTTTTCGATGTTTGAAAATGGACTTCTTTCTCCTTTAACTCATAAAAAGCATAAAAAGCGGAAGAGGATTTTATTTTCTTCCGCTTTTATGTTTGTTTTTCGGCTTTTTAATTTTTTTGTTTATTTTTCAAAGCTCGTCTTGCAAAAAAGAATCCAATTTTTGCGCAAAGAAGGAAGGATCTTTAATTTCTTCTCCTTCAGTCAGGCGAGCTTGGAAATACAAAAGCCAAACGGCGTTTTCAAATTGAGTTTGCTCTTTTGTTGCGCCGGAGGTCTTTTCTTTTTCGGTCCTGTCTTCGTTGTTTTTATCTGCCGTTTCGGCTTTCTTTTCATTACAATCCGCCAACTCGGCCAATTTTTTTATGACACGGCTCGCAGGGTTGATTTGCAGAATAAGGCCTGTTTTTTCGGCAGCAGGCAAAGCGGCGTTGGACGCTTTCATCAATCGTTCCAAACGCAAAGACATCATCGAATCGGAGATCAAAAGCACGGGAGAATGACGCAACTTATCCGTCGGGCAAATATCTTTGACTTCGTCTTTTAATACCTCTTTCATGGAGTTAAGAAGAAGTTTGACTTTTTCTTCGGATAAAGGTTCTTCTTTTGAAATTTCTTTGTTTTCCGGCGAGTCGTCTTCAATCTCTTTCAGAGACGCATCGTCTTTTAAAATGTTGACAAACGGGTGTTCTTCAAAAGAAGCCAGCATTTGCGGCCAAAATTCGTCCACCGGCTCTGTTAACAGAAGAACATCGACGCCTTTTTGTTCATAGGCTTCCAAAAGAGGGTGACTTTTGAGCGATTCCAACGAATCGCCGGTCAGATAATAAACGGACTTCTGCCCTTTTTTCAAATCGGACAGATAGTCTTTCAAGCTGATAAAATCTTTTTTTCGAGCCGAATAAAACAAACACAGTTCCGCCAGTTGCAAACGATGTTGCCCGTCTTCATACAGCCCTTCTTTCAAAACGGGGCCGAAAGTTTTCCAAAAAACAAGGTATTCTTTTTTATCTTTTTGTTTTTCAGCCAACTCTTTTAAAACACGATTGGTTAAAGCGTTTTTAATCATCGCCAAAACAGGCGTGGTCTGTAAGATTTCCCGACTGACGTTTAAGGGCAGGTCGTTTGTGTCAATCAATCCTTTGACAAAGCGCAGATAAGGCGGCAACAATTCCAAATCGTCCGAAATAAAAACGCGATTCGTATACAGCTTGATTTTTGATTTTCTGTCGGGTTGAAACAAATCAAAAGGCGCTTGCGTCGGAATAAACAAAAGACCGGTGTATTCGTGGACGCCTTCGGCTTTAAAATGCAGAATATCCCACGGGTCGTCCATGGCAAAAGACAAATGTCGATAAAAATCGCGGTATTCCTCTTTTGTGATTTCCGCTTTGTTTTTCATCCACAAAGCTTGAGCTTCGTTCAGACGTTCCTCTTTGCCGTCGTGCTTGAGAATGACGGGGATTAAAACGTGGTCGGAATATTTTTTCACAAGTTCTCTGACTTTCCAAGCGGAAGCGTAGAGCGAGTCTTCTTCTTTCAAGTGCAGAATAATTTTCGTCCCGTGCCCGAAAGAAGGCGCGTCGGAAACGGAAAAAGATCCTTTCCCGTCCGACGTCCATAAATACGCTTCTTTTTCGCCGGCTTTTTCAGACAGGACGTCGACTTTGTCCGCCACCATAAAGGCCGAGTAAAAACCAACGCCGAATTGCCCGATAAGAGACAGGTCTTTTTTTCCTTCCGTTGTCATTTCCTGCAGAAATTTTAAAGAACCGGAATGCGCGATTGTGCCGAGGTTTTCTATTAAATCCTTTTCATTCATACCGATTCCGTTGTCGCTGATGGTCAAAGTTTTATTTTTTTCATCAGGTTCTATGAAAATTTTGAAGCCGTCTTTTTCCTGCACCAACCCCGGATGAGTCAGCAAAGTGTACCGCAACTTGTCGCAAGCGTCGGCCGCGTTTGAAATCAATTCGCGCAAAAAAATGCTTTTATCCGAATACAAAGAATTGGTGATTAAGTCCAAAAGGCGGGAAATTTCCGCTTGAAAGGTCAAAGTTTGTTGTGTCATTGTTTTTTCCTTTTTTGATATAAACCGAAAACTTACAAAACATATAGGTTTTAGGTTAAAAAAAACAAGGGGGACGATTTAGAACTTGACTTTTTTGAATAAAATTGTATAAGACTTTGTGTTTTTAATTTTATTTTTATGGAGAAAAAAATGCCATCTGTTGTAAACGATTCTTGCGTTTTGTGCAAAAGCTGCGTTGAAGTCTGCCCTGTTGACGCTTTTCATGAAGGCGATACACAGGTTGTTGTCGATCCGGATACATGCATTGATTGCGGTGTTTGCATCGGAGAATGCCCGCAAGGCGCTATCTCTTCCGACAGCGAAGCTGATGAAAAATGGGTGAAGTTTAACGCGGAAAAAGCGGCTGAATGGCCGGCGGCTTCTAAGTAAGCTTTGACGTGTTTTTATGATAAAAAAGCGGTTTTGTTTTTGTAAAAAATCGCTTTTTTTATTTTAAACTTCAAAAATCATTTTTTTTGTGCTATGATTTGTCTATTCTGCGGTAAAATGATTGGAGATGAGCAAATGTCTAAAGAAACTTTTAATCCGGGGGAGTATGTTGTTTATCCGACACACGGCGTTGGCAAGGTTGTCAGTGTGACAAAAGACAAAATCGCCGGACAGGATTTGGAACTGATTGCCATCAATTTTGATAAAGACAGAATGACGTTGCGTATTCCGATGAGCAATGCTCAAAAAACGGGGCTCAGGGCTTTGTCATCAAAAGATGTGATGGCGGAAGCTTTGGAAACTTTGAAAGGAAAGGCAAAAGTCAAACGGACGATGTGGAGTCGCCGTGCGCAGGAATATGAGGCTAAAATCAATTCCGGCGATCCGATTTCCATTGCGGAAGTGGTGCGCGATTTGTATAAACCGTCCGAAAAAACGGAGCAGTCTTACAGCGAACGTCAAGTTTATGAACAAGCTTTGGATCGCTTGGCGTCCGAACTGGCGGCGGTGGATAAAACCAACTCTTCCGAGGCGGAAAACAAACTCTATCGCATTTTAAAGATGGAATAAGTCCGAGTTTAAGAATAAACCCGAATTAAAAAATAAAATGCCGGAGTTTTTCTCCGGCTTTTTTATGAAAAGAGCGGAAAAATCCCCTCAAGTAAAGACAGAATGAAGCCGGCAGATATAGACATTGAAGTCCGGCTGTTCAGCGGGCGTTCTTTGGACTTGCAAAAAAAACGAAGTGTGAAAGGATAAAGACTTTTTGGCGTAAGAAGAAAGAGGATTATGCGGCGTGGAAACAAAATTTTTTAAAAAAACTCAAAAGAAGGCTTTTAAAAAAATGTTCAAAAAAGAAACGGTCTTTTTTCTTTTTTTACTGGACAAGGTATGAAAAATCGTTTATTTTAGCTTCAGATTTTTTAAGCGGATGTGGCGAAATCGGTAGACGCAACAGACTTAAAATCTGTTGAGGCTTGTCCTCGTGCCGGTTCAAGTCCGGCCTTCCGCACCAAAAAAGAAAGGCTTTTGAAATTCCAAAAGCCTTTTTTTTATTCTTCCTTGCCTTATTTTTACATAGATTTCTACTTTGTGCGTTCGGCCATATATTTTGCCAAATCGCGGAGCAAATCGGCCTCAGAGCCAAAAATCGCCAAGGCGGAAAGGCAATTGGGAACCAACGCTTTTGCCATTTTTCTGGCTTGATCCACGCCGACAAAGGAAACATACGTCGCTTTGCCCGCTTCCACATCTTTCCGCGTGTCTTTGCCTGTTTCTTCGACAGAACCTTCCACGTCCAAAAGATCATCGGTAATTTGAAAAATCAACCCCAGATGAGCCGCGTATTCCTTTAAGGCTTGTCGGGCTTGATAGTCCGCTTTTCCCATAATGGCGCCGGCTTCGCACGCAAAAACAAACAGTTGAGCCGACTTCATTTCATGCATGCGCTTGACGTCTAAAAGCTTGAGATCCTCTTTTTGAGGCGCCATCATATCCAACATTTGCCCGCCTAAAAGGCCGGTGTAACCGAGCGTTCGCGCCATTTCAGAAACAAGTTCGCATTTTAAAGGTGGCTCTATAAGCGTGTTTTCTCCGGCTAAAACGTTAAAAGCCCGCGCAATAAGAGCGTCCCCTGCCAGCAACGCCGTCCATTCATTGTATTTTTTATGATTCGACGGTTTGCCTCTTCTTAAATCGTCGTTGTCCATGATGGGAAGATCGTCGTGAATCTGCATCGCCACATGAATCAATTCCAAACAGGCCGCGGGACGGACGGAAATATTTTTCGGCACGTCAAACATTTGCGCCGTTGTTATCAAAAGAAAAGGTCTTAAAGCTTTCCCGAGCGGAAGAACACTGTAACGCATCGCCCCCATTAAAGATTTTTCGGGAGTTTTCGGAATAATAAGCAGTTTTTCCATCTCTTCGGCAACAAGAGATTTTACAGATTTCATTTCTTCAGACAATTTTGTCATCAAAGCTCTCCTTTGAAATAATGTTTCCGTTCGCGTCGGTTTGAAGAAGGTCTATTTTCGATTTGGCTTGTTCTAATTTTTTATTGCAAAAATTCCTTAAAAAAATCCCCCGTTCATAAAAACGAACGGATTCATCAAGTTTAACCTGTCCGGATTCCAGTTTTTGAACAATGCTTTCCAACTCGGCCAGCGCTTCTTCAAAAGACAGGTCTTTGTTTTGATTTTCTTGTTCCATCGGTTCCCCTTATAAAAAATCTGCTTTTTTTGATTGTTTTTACTGTATAGAAAATAATTTATAAAGAAAAGGCTTTTTTTATTTTTTTATTCTGTTATAAAAGACTTGCACTTTTTATAGGAGTCTTGTATTCTTATGGCATATTTGACGCCGCTGTGGCTCAGTGGTAGAGCACACCCTTGGTAAGGGTGGGGTCGAGAGTCCGATTCTCTCCAGCGGCACCATTTTACTTTGGACAAGGGCGGAAACTTTCCGAAGTCGGCTGTCCGGTGGAAAGTGTTCGTTTTTTTCAGGTAAAATGCGTGTTTGATTTTATTGAAGAAGCGAGCTCCGACATGAATGTAAAAAAAATTTTATTGTGCTTTTCCTGTATTTTCCTTTTAAATGCGTGTTGTAAAACAAAACCGATAGACGCTTCTGTCGGAAACAGACGAGAAATTTCTTTTGCCGAGGCGACCGCTTTCGCTTTGAAGAAAAATTTTGATGCTGACAGGAGTGCGCTTTTAAAAGAGACGGAGAAAAAAATACCGTCTTCTCAGGCCGATTTTGAAAAAAGAGTCTGCGCCTCAGGATATGATTGCTCTCATTTAGCTTTGGCGCCCGCTTTGCCCGAATTGCAAAAAGCATGGGCCGGTGTGGATTTTTCGTTATTGGTGATATCGGAAAACTCTCCGGCATCTGTTGATGAAAAGGAAGTTTATCTGAACCGTAAAACGGCCTCTTTAATTGAAGAAAAAACACGTCGTTTGTATTGGCGCGCTTTAAGTGCTCAAAGAATGAGCCGTAAAATGAATAATCTGTTTTATTTACTTTACCGGACGGTGGAAACGACTCGGGATAAAAAGGTAAAAAAACAGGCTAAAAAAGACATTCAGCGTTTGAAAGTTTTGGAAAATCAAGCGCAACAAGCCTTAAAAGAATTTTATGATTATCTGGGTATTTCTCAAAACGAGTATGTTTTACGCGTGCAGGGGCAGGAAAAAATGGCGATTCCTTTTGCGCCGACCAATGTCCCAGGTTTGGAAATCAAAGCTTTGGACAGCCGTATGGAATTAAAGTCTTTCGTCTTTCAGCCACAGGTGGAAAGAGAGGAGATTTTAAAACAACTTTCTCAAAATATGCCCGTTTTTCAAAAACAGGCGGCGGCTGCCAAAAGTCCGGAAACCTTTGCCGAATACGGTGAAAATTGGGCAAGGGTCGCTGCTTATCTTTCCGCGGAAGGGTATAATACCCGCTTAAAAAATCCGGCCTCTGTTGTGTTCAAAAAACAGTTGACGGGTATGGATATTTTGACGCAGGTTCATTTGTCTTGGGCGATGTATAATATCGTGTTGCAAAATTATCAAAGAGCGTCTTACCAATTGCAAAAAGCGCAAGCGAACGCGCCTCTTCTTTTCTGCGGTCAAAAAGAAGTATCGTTGGAATCTTTGGAAAAGAATCTGCATTTGGTGGAAAAATCTTTTGAAACATACTTTATTTACGCGGATTTGCAATATGCGTTGGGCTATCTTGTCAAAAGTTTGGCCGGCTTGCCGTATTTGGAAAAAGATACGTTGTTGAATGAGATGAAAATGCGCTTGACAAAGTTGGATTTTGGTGATTTTTCTCAACAAGGGACAAGAATTCCGCCGAAAATCGCGTCTTTGAAGCCGCCGGTGCCTTCCGTGATTTCCATAATGCCGGTTCGGCCGGTGGGCGGTTCCAAATTTAATTATCAGATTCCGCGGAGTATCTTTAAAAACGCTCTTTTGAAAAAGGACGCCGAGTTCGTTTTAACGTTAGATGACGGTTCCACGCCGCCGGATTGGTTAAAGTTTGATGCAAAAACATTGACATTAACAGGAACGGCACCGATTGAAAAAATAATGTTGAAGCTGATGTTGTCCGGAAAAGATTCGGCCGGTCAGCGCGTTTTCACCGTTTTTGATTGTATTGTGGATATGCAGACGGTTGAAATTATGGCGTTGGAAGGCAGCGAACATAAACCGACTGTCGCCGTGATTGAAGTGTGCCCCATCGGGTTATGCAAGGATTATCCTTTCGAAGAAGAATATCAGCCGGATCCGGTTTTTATTTCTCCTTATTAAATAAAAACGGCGTCGGTTGATCCGGACAGGCGTCAGGTAAAAAAAGCTCTCTTTATTGCCAAAGAGAGCTTTTTATTTTTTTCAAACAGGTGAGGGATTTTAACTTCTGAATAATTGTTTGCTGAGAAAGAGCCTTTCTTGTTGAGATTCAATCAACGTGTTCAAGTTGATTTGCCCGTCTCGAATAATGGATCTCATTTGGTCGCCGTTCATCGGATTCGGATTCGCAAACGCAAAAAGCAATTCCGGATGCAAGGTTTTTGTCCCTTCCAGCCGTTGATAAACGGCGCCTAAAATACCCCGAGCCAACAAATCGTAAGCCAACTCGTCGTTTAATCCGGACGCAATGGCGTATTTAATCAGGGAATTTAAACTATCTTCCACGCTGTTGGCGTGAATGGTTGAAAGAACAAGGTGACCGGAAATGGCCGCACGTAAAACTTGTCCGGCGGTATCCGGCGTTCGTATTTCTCCAACCAGAATATAGCGAGGCCGGCTTCTTAAAGCGGATTGCAACGCTTCTCCCCATTGATTGTCAATAGGTTCCGTTTGTTTGCATAAACCAAGTCCGCCTTGTCTGGAACGGTAAACGCCGTCTAACGGCATTTCGGGCGGATCTTCTATCGTGTAGGCAAAGCCGCCTTCGTCTTCCAAATATTTTTTCAGCAAGCTGGAAGCGGTTGTGGTTTTCCCCATGCCCGTCGGGCCACCGAATAAAATCAAGCCGGATTCGTTTTTTAAGGAAATTAAATAATTCGTCAGGTATTCCGGAAAGCCTAATTTTCGGATATCCGGCGTTTTTTGTGGCATTCTTCGAGCCGAATAATGAATCCCCGTTAAGGTGACAATCCGCTCCACACGGTAGATAGATCCTTTGTAAAACAGAGAATAGCTTGAATTTTTCGAGTAAGCTTCCTGTAAGGCTTTATGAAATTCTTTTAAATCAACGGGGGTAATGGTTTTTAATCCCCAACGGGATTCGCCGTCACGGATATAGGCCACCTTTTCCGGTGTCAGGTAAATATCCGAAAAGGGAATTTGGTCCAGTGTTTTGCCTTCTCCGGTTTGTCGATCTATCATTCTTGCCTCTGTGGTTTCAGTTTATTTTTTATGATGTTCAGGATAAAGAAAAAAACAGAAAAAAGGAAGACTTTTTTACCAAAAGTTTTTTCTAAAGGAAATTATAAGGATCAATGTCTGTTTTGATATTGACGGAAGAAGGCGGCGCGGCTATTTGTATCCACTTTTTTAAAAACGATTGCGTGTTAAATCCTTTTTCCGTTTTGACCAAAAAGCGGTAACGATAATTTTTCTTCAAAAGAAAAAGGGGCGCCGGCGCCGGTCCGAGCACTTCCAATCCTTGAAAATTCGGGATACAGCGCGCCAGCTTTTGAGCGGCTTGTTCCACAAGTTCTCTTTTTTTTCCGCTGAGAATCACGCCGGCCAAGCGACCGAACGGAGGCATTCGCAATAAACGGCGCATTTTCATTTCTTCTTGAAGAAAATCGGAAATATTGCCGTTTTTCATGGCTTTCAGAACAGGCGCGTCCGGCGAAAAAGTTTGAATAAGCGCTTTGCCTGTTTTTTGTTCTCTGCCTGCCCGTCCGATAACTTGAGACAAAAGCTGAAAGCTTCGTTCTCCGGCGCGTAAGTCTCCGCCCATCAATCCCATATCGGCGTCAATAATGCCGACCAGCGTCAAATTGGGAAAGTGGTGTCCTTTCGCCAACATTTGAGTCCCGATAAGAATATCGATTTGCCCTTGGTTCAATCTTTCCACAATTTCGGAAAATTCTTTTAAAGTTGTGACGGTGTCGCTGGTA
>CAVDQP010000001.1:11512-17748 GCA_963611245.1 Holdemanella biformis | reverse complement strand
GGTAATGGTTTCTATGTTTGCCTCGGGAAATAACAGATGAGCTTCTTCGGAAACCCTTTCTACCCCCGGACCGCAAGAAATCAAGCTGTCTTTTTCGCCGCAAGAAGGGCAAACATCCGGTTTTTTAAGGGTATAGCCGCAATAATGGCATTGCAGCATATTGTTTTGGCGATGTTCCACCAACGCGCAGGAACAGTGCGGACATTGGATTTTTTCTCCGCACGCCTGACAAAGGACGAGAGGGGCGTACCCTCTGCGGTTTAAAAATAAAAGAGCTTGTTCTTTTTTCTGTAATGTTTGGCGCACAGCGTCGACCAACGGATCGGATATCCATTTGTTTTGCCGTGTTTTTGAAGGGCGCGCCTGCCGCATATCAATAAAATTGATGTCCGGCAGTTGAGCGTGTGCGTATCTTTCCGGTAAAAGAAAAATATCGTATTTACCTTCCATGACTTGCGCGTATGTTTCCAAAGAAGGAGTCGCCGTGGACAGAAGAATGGGAATATTTTCGATTTTGGCTCTGACAATAGCCATATCTCTTGCCTGATAGAGAACGCCGTCTTCCTGTTTGTAAGAAGAATCGTGTTCTTCGTCGACGATAATCAATCCTAAATCGCAAAAGGGAAGAAAAAGAGCCGAACGGGCACCGATGACAACCATCGCTTTTTTGGCTCGCACGGCTTGCCAAACATCTCTTTTTTGTTTGGAAGTCATGCCGGAATGCCAATAAGCCGGCGCGGTTCCGAATCTTTTTTCAAACCTTTCCCGCCATTGAGACGTCAGATTTATTTCCGGCACCAACACCAAAACTTGTTTTTTTTCTCTGAGGCTTTTGGCAATCAGTTCAAAATAAACTTCTGTTTTGCCGGAACCGGTCACGCCTTGCAATAAAGCGACATAAAATTTGTCCTGTATTTTTTCGGACAATCGGGCGACGACATCTTTTTGCGCTTGGGAAAAAAGCACCGGATTAAAATCAGGATTCGGCGTTTGAAATATCAACGGAGATTTGCTGATTTTAAGAAGGTCTTCATTGCCAAAGCACATTTTTAAAACAGATCCCGTCGGAACACAGTTGTATTTGGCCACCCAATTGATGAATTTGATGTCTTTTTCCGTTAACGGGGCTATCGGCAGACATTCCTGAATTTCCTTCAGCTTTTTCCCTAAAAAAGCAGAGGCCGATTCTTTTGGCCAGACAACGCCCGTTTTCACGATTTTGCCGAACGGCGCAAGGACAAAAGTTCCGATGTCCGGCAGTTCATCGCTTTCGTAATCAAAGCATTCCAACGGAGAAGGAAAAAGAACGGATATTTTTTGTTTTTGCGCCATGGATAAAAAAGTATATAATTGTTAAAAAGGAAGTGGAACGTATTATGGATAACTATAAGGATTTAGAAATTTTTCTTCAACCCTCTTTATTGAAAATTGTGTGTCGTTGGCTTGATTGGCTGGCGTTGGAAAAACGTTTTTCCGCCTTGACGGTTTTGAATTATGAAAAGGATATCAAGGCTTTTTTTGATTTTCTTTTCCATTTTTTGAATCACCCCGTGTCTGAAGAAGATTTGAAAGAAATGCAAGTGACGGACTTTCGTTCTTTTTTAGCGGATCAGAATCAAAAGAATTTGGCGCGTTCGTCGATTATGAGACATTTGTCGGCGATACGGAATTTTTTCAAGTGGTTGAGAAAAAACAAGCTGTTGGAAAATCCGGCTTTGGACAGTGTCAGGTCGGCTCGTCCGCCGCGTCTTTTGCCGAAGCCTTTGGATCAAAAAGACACGTTGCGTTTGTTGGAAGAGGCTAAAAAAGCCGCTAAATACAAGTGGATAGGGTTGAGGGATTCGGCTTTGCTGACGTTGTTATATGGGTGCGGTTTGCGAATCAGCGAGGCTTTGAACCTGAATCAAGGGGATTTTTCTTCTTCCGTCAAGGTGTTGAAAATTACAGGAAAAGGGAATAAGCAAAGAATTGTGCCGATTCTGCCCGTTGTTGCGGAAGCTGTTCGAAAATATATCAAAAATCTGCCGTTCGCGTTAGGGGCAGAGGATCCTCTTTTTGTCGGTGTCAGAGGGGAAAGATTGAATTCGGGCGTTGTGCAACGTCAGGTTCGCAATTTAAGACGGCGCCTGAATTTAAAAGAAACCGTCACGCCGCACGCTTTGAGACACAGTTTTGCAACAGATTTGCTGGAAGCGGGAGGCGATTTAAGAAGTGTGCAGGAACTTTTAGGTCATAATTCTTTGTCTTCGACGCAAAGATATACCGAACTGGATCGTGTTCATTTGCAGGAAGTTTATGAACACGCTCACCCGCGCGCCCGATTACGGGGAAAAAAGTAAAAATCTTTTTTGCCTTTGTTTTTTATA
Organism: Holdemanella biformis; assembly: GCA_963611245.1. Taxonomy (GTDB): domain Bacteria; phylum Pseudomonadota; class Alphaproteobacteria; order CASFRQ01; family SAAU01; genus CASFRQ01. The sequence continues at coordinate 15,382 of CAVDQP010000001.1, read as the reverse complement.
AGGTGAAGAGTCGCCTTTCTTTTGAATAAAAAAAGCAAAACACGGGGTGAATAAGGTGTGGAACAGTCAAAAAAAATCGTGGGTTGAGGGGAAAGCATTTTTCCTGCCGATTTATTTTTCAGGTGTCGGACAGTCAAAAAAAATCCCCCGTTGCAGGGGGATTTGTCGGTCTGTCTTTTGGACGTTTATTCCATGCCCAAAGCGTTTTTATACGAATCCGTTAAAAATTCAATTTCCGCTCTGTCCGCCGGGTTCATTTTCCGCAGTCTTAAAATTTGGCGCATCACCTTCGGATCGTATCCGTTACCTTTGGCTTCGGCAAAAATTTCGCGAATGTCGTCGGCAATCGCCTTTTTTTCCTCTTCCAAACGTTCTATTCTTTCAAAATAGGAAATAAGGCGGGACGCGTCAATGGAAGCTCCCGCGGAAATGTTCGTTTCATCACTCATTTTTTTATCCTGTTTTTATGTTTTCTTTATCTTTTTTTGAGTTTTTTATCCGGCAAAAAAGTTCTTTTCTGTTTTTGTCCGATTTTGTCCGAAATTAAGCTTCTTGTTTTTCGCTTTTTTCTTCCGCCTGTTGTGGCGCTTCAAGATGACGACCGGCGGTTTTTAAAGCCTGTTGCAAAGCCGTTTCCGAACATAACCCAAGCATTCTGGGATCCATCGGGCTCATGTCTTTAATGTTTGTCCGAATGGCGGTGATGGTGGCTTTTGTCGTGCCGGCCAGTTTGATGATTTGCGCGTCGCTGAGTTGCGGATATTTGATAACCAACCAAGCAATGGCGTTTTTCTTATCCTGTCGTTTGACCATGGACGTATAAGATTTGCCTTTTTTCTTAACGGGAATATCGGGCCTTTGCGTCAATTGAAGCGAGGCGGTTTCATCTTTTTCGCACCGCAGAATTTCTTCTTTCGTCAGCTGGCCGCCGGATATCGGATCCAACCCCATGATATTCGAAGCAACATCTCCGTCGGCGATGGCTTGAATTTCCAAAAGATGAACGCCGCAAAAATCGGCGATTTGCTTAAATGTCAGTGTTGTATTTTCAACCAGCCAGACGGCGGTCGCTTTCGGCATTAACGGCAGAGTCATAATTACAAAACCTTTCTTTTTATTTTTGTTTTACGAAATGATACATTCATTTCATTTGTTTATAGGGTATCTTATGCAAAATTCTTTTTTTTCTCAAGTAAAATATCTTGCGGAATTTTATTTATTTGACTTTTAAGAAAAAAGCAGGCTACTCTGTGCATGTTAGTTTATGCGATAAGGAGAATGGAATATGAATAAATTTTTAATTTCGGCTCTGTCCGTCGGTCTGTTTTTCGGAACGGCTTTATCGGCTCAAGCCGGTATGTATATCGGCGCCGGTTTAGGGTATGCCAAAAACAAAGGCGATGTGAAATTCAGCTCTTTTAAAGAAGACTATAAAAGTTCTTCTACCTATTCTGTGGCGGTCGGGTATGATTTACCGGTGGTTCCCGTGCGTTTGGAAGGAGAGTTGTTTTCTAATTCTTCGAAAATAGAACACACGAAAAAACATGTCAGATATAACGCCTTAATGGGAAATGCGTATGTTAATCTGCCGTTTCCGATTGTAGCGCCTTATGTCGGTGCCGGTGTCGGCTATGTTCGGTTAAAAGGCGACAATGTTTCCGCGTGGCAGGGAATGTTCGGTGTTGAAACAAATATTCCTTTAATTCCGGTAACCGGCGGTTTGGAATATCGGTATATTTCTTCCGGCGAGGCGAAAAAAAGCGGTGCGAAGTATGAATATAAAACGCATGTCCTGATGGCCAAAATCCGTTTTGAATTTTAATCGCTTTGGAAAAAAGTTTTAAATTTTTTCTATCAGAAAGGGGGTATTTTTATCCCCTTTTTTGATAAAGGTTTTTGGCTTTAATCATATTTTCAACGGTTCTGGAAACTAACAGAAGAAAATCTTCGTCGTAGCCCAACAGTTGTCGGGACAGTTGTTCAACCATTTTTCGGGTGTATTTGTTCGGCGCAAACGTTTCCGGAAAAGAAAGAAAATCTTCCAAAGAAATGTCTAAAGCCAACGCCATCTTTACGATGGTGTCCAGTTTCGGTGAAATTTTACCGCGTTCTATGCTGGAAATCGTGTTAAAGGTCATGCCGATTTCACGCGCCAATTCTTGTTGGCTGAGTTTATTAGCCTTTCTGATTTCTCTTAATCTGTTTCCGAATTTTTTATTAAAGTCGTTATCCATTCTGAAAACTCCTTGTTAAAAATAAAATCAAAAGATGTTTTTGTCCTTTTACAAAAAAATTATCCATTCTCCTTTAAATAAAGCAGACAAGTCCGGTTGTTTCATAATAAACGAGGCTATAAGACAATAAAACGGCATAAAACAGAAAAAATAAATAATTTTTTATAAGGGCAAAAATCTTTTTTGACTTTTTATTCTTAAAAAAAGTTTATTCATACAGTTTTTTAATAAGAGGAATCGTGATTTTTTGTTTTGCGGATAATGACAAGTCATCTAATTGCGCGACCATGCGGCGAATCGCGTCAAAAGAACGTTCCGTATGCGTGACAAGGTAATTTACCGCTTCTCCGGAAATGGCGATATGCCGGTCGTAAAACATTTTAATAAATAAAGACGCAATAAGAACATCGTCCGGCAATCCTATTTGAACGACCGGCGCTGTTTTTAATCGGGAATCCAAATCCGGCAGACGAAAAGATATTTTTTCTTTCGCCGTGAGTAAAAGTTCGCCCGACGTTTCTTTGAGCAAATTGTATAAATGAAATAAAGCGACTTCGTCCGTTTGATGACAGGTCAAATCTTCAATAACGACCTTTTTTCCGGCTAAAGAGGGGATCTCTTCCTGTGTCAGGCAGGAACAAGGGATTAAAATGTCCGAAAACAAATGCGCCAAATGCGTTTTGCCCGATCCTTTTTCCCCGATAAGCCACAAAGCCGTTTGTGGCCCCAAGGGTTCTTGCGTAATCATATCAAAGGCGTCTTTATTGCACGGCGCGACAAGAAAATCCTCTTTTGTCCACGAGTCTTGCGGCGGAAATTGCAAAGGAATTTGTTGAAAAGTTTTCATTTTTTTTCCGTGATCTTTTTAGTCGTTAAAGTGTCCTCTCCCAAATAATAAGGGCTGTGCAAATACCAAGCGTAAAAGTGTTTTGCAAAAACCGCCAATACGCCCGCCGTCGGCGTGGCAATCAGCATACCGACAAAGCCGAACAGGCTGCCCGCCGCCAAAAGAGCAAAAAGCACCCAAACGGGAGCAATGCCGACTTTGTTTCCGACCAATTTCGGCGTCAGGATATTTCCTTCCAAAAATTGACCGATAATGACAACCGTGATAATGCCGGTAAATAAGAAAAGTGATCCTTCTTGCACAAAAGCCATCAGCATACTCAAAATAAACGCGGTAATGGAACCGACATACGGGATAAAAGAAAACCAACCGGTTAAAAAGCCCATAATAAAGCCGTATTCCAATCCGACGGCCATAAAACTTACCCCGTAAAACAAAGAAAGGCATAAACAAACAAGCGTTTGTCCTTGCACAAAACCGATAAGAACAGTGTGAATTTCTTGTGTTAAGATTTCAAACGTGTCTTTATATTTGACAGGAACGGTTTTTTTGAAAAAACCGGAGACGGATTTCCAATCCAACAGCATATAAAAACACGCAATCGGCGCAATAACCAACAAAGACAGAAGATTCATCAACGCAAATCCTTTTTCAAGCAACGCCATTAAAAAAGACTTGCTCCAAATCAATAAACTGTTGGAATATTCTTTGAGGGTTTTTGCCAAATCAAAGGAAGATTCCAAAGAAAATTGTTCTTTTATTTTTAAGAAAATCGGTTCTGCTTTTATC
>CAVDQP010000001.1:3612-11502 GCA_963611245.1 Holdemanella biformis | reverse complement strand
AATATCAAAACGATGAAAGAAGCGATGGCTCGATGGATTTTCAGCTTTTCAAGTTTGTCAACCAACGGATTTAAGAAATACGCCAGAATAAAAGCTAAAATAAAGGGCATCAGAATACTTTTCATCAGAAAATACAAGGCCAGCATAACCCCGCCGATAAAAAGCCAGAAAAAAGTATTTTTTTTCATTTTCTCCTCCGGTTCGTATTGGATATTGCCTAAAACAAAGGCAAAGGAGGCGGCGTATTCACCGTTGCCGGCGCGGTGGGCAGTCCGTCTTCTTCCTCTTTTCGTCGCATAAACGAAGGAAGTGTTGTCTTATTTTTGTTTTCCTCTTGGAAAAGAGAGTTGTCTGTTGATGTCGGTTCATAGACTTCTTTTCTAGAAAAATCTTCTTCCTGTTCAGAAAAAAGAGTGTCGCCGGCGTCGGAGGCAACCGAATCGGTTTTAGAACTTTGTTCTTCAAAAAGCGTTTCTTCCGGCGATTCGATTTCGGGGATAAAGGCGTCTTCCTGTATCGCTATATTTTGGAAAGGATCTTTCTTTAATTCTTCCGGTGTGGCTTTTTCCGTTTTCTTAATCACCCAAAAATCACCGTTTTGAGGAAAAAGAAACAACCCTTCTTCCTTCAGATTATCGGAAAGCATTTTTAAATTACCGGCGTAAAACACTTCGATTTGCGCTTTGTCTTTTTTTACGGCTTGCAAAATATATTGTTTTATCGCGCGGATTTTGTCCAGTCGGCCGCGCATTTGCATCCAGTCAGACAACCCTTCCAACGGCAAAACGGCGACAAATGAAGACGGCGCGTCAAATCTCAACGCATTTTGGCTGCGGTAAAATTCTTCCATTTGAAAGATAATTTTTTCGGCGCTTTGTTGCATAATTTTTTGAAAAGGAACGTTCACGGATTCCAAAAAGGAAAATTCCGTCAGTTCTGTTTTCCCATGCAAAAAAGGATAGACTTCAATGTCCAGCAACTTTTTGTCATTATGATAAACGGCTTTTAAGACAAAAGCTTCCGACGCGTTGTATTTTTCCAACAAAGGTTTGATATCAATATCATACGGGCGGTTTAACGCGTCAGGGGAAAGAATGGTCATATCTTCCAAATCGCCGAAAGGAACAACCAACGGCACAACGGGACTGTCCGGCGGAGTGCTTTTCCAAAAAGAAAACCACACGTTTCTGTCATTAAATAAAAGAAGAGACCGTTCGTTTTCATCTGTGTAAACGGGTAAAATCAAAATAGGTTTTGAAGGCGAAGTAATAAAAGACAATTCATTTTTAATAAGAAATTCTTTAATCATTTTTTCATCAAATAAAACGGAAACAGACGCCATGTAGCGGACTTTGGATCTTTTTTCGTTTTCGATGCGCAGTTCTTTGACAAAGTTGATGATTTCTTCCGCCGTCAGAACGGGAAAATCTCCGCCGGCCGGCGGTAAAGCAATTCGGTTGAGCAGAATATAAAAGGCTTTTTCCTGCGCTTGCGCCAAAGCGTTTTCTCGCGCGGCCATGGCGCTTTCCGCGGTGACGTCGGTCGCAATTTTTTTGACAAGATACATTTGCGCCCGCGCCTGAAAAGACAGACAAAAGCAAACAAAACAAATAAATAAAAAAGAAAAAGTGTATTTTTTCATCAGTTCCGTGTATTTTTCATTCTTTAAAGCCGACTCTCCTCTTCCGGCGTTTTTTGTTTTATATCAGCCCGTGATTTCCAATTCGTTAAAAAAGAAAGAAATTTCCCGCTCCGCCGATATTTCTCCGTCCGAACCGTGCACGGAATTTTCTCTTTGAGACAAAGCAAACATTTTGCGGATAGTTCCTTCTTCCGCCTGTTCCGGATTTGTGGCGCCCATCAGACGACGGTTTTTGGCGATGGCGTCAGGAGCTTCCAAAACCTGAACGACAACGGGCCCTGACACCATAAATTGCACCAAACCTTCAAAAAAAGGTTTTCCGTCATGTTCTTTATAAAAAGCCTTGGCCTGTTCCAAAGTCAGCCGAATTCTTTTTTGCGCGACGATACGCAAGCCGTTTTCTTCAAAAACAGCGTTGATGCGACCTGTCAGATTGCGACGGGTAGCGTCCGGTTTGATAATGGAAAGAGTGCGTTGAACAGTCATTTTTTCCCCTATTTTTTTGAACAAAAACAAATGTTAAGATATTTTACGGATTGTCTTTTTTGCAAAATAATATTACTTATAACTCATACCGACAAAAAGTGCAAGAAATGATACACATTTAATATGATAGACATTCAACATATGACATTTCGCCGAGGAGCGCGTTTATTATTTGAAGACGCTTCGTGTTTTATTCCGTCTAGTCATAAAGTCGGCCTGATTGGTGTGAACGGTTCCGGAAAGACAACGTTGTTTTCTTTGCTTTTAGGCGAGTTGGAGGCGGAAACAGGCTCCGTGGTGTTTCCTTGCTCTTCGGTTGTCGTGCATGTGAAGCAAGAAATTAAAGATACGTCTCAAACGCTTTTGGATTTTGTGTTGTCTCAAAATTTAAGACGACAAGAGCTTTTGGAACAATTAAACACGGCACAAGCGGAACAAGCCGCCTTGATTCACGACCGATTGGAACAAATGGGCGAATCGGCTTTGTCGGCAAAAGCGCAGCGGATTTTATCCGGTCTCGGATTCAAACAAGAGGAAATGGTTGCGCCGCTGTCTTGTTTTTCCGGTGGGTGGCAGATGAGAGCGGCTTTAGCCGGCGCTTTGGTGCAACCGTCCGATATTTTGTTGTTGGACGAGCCGACGAATCATTTGGATTTGGAAGCATCTTTATGGCTGATGTCTTTTTTGAAAAAATACAAAGGCACATTGCTGTTTATCAGCCATGACACGTATCTTTTAAATGAAATATGCGATGATATTTTGTTGTTGGAACATAAAAAGTTGAAAATGTATGCCGGTCATTACGATACTTTTATGCAAGTGCGCGCGGAACAACAAAAAAATCAAGCGCGCGCCTATGAAAAACAAGAACAGATGAGAGCGCATTTGGAATCTTTTGTGGAAAGATTCCGTTATAAGGCGACAAAAGCCAAACAAGCGCAAAGCCGTCTTAAAATGTTGGAAAAAATGAAACAAGTTCCCGTTTTGAATCCGGAACATTCGTTAGGTGTTTTTTCTTTTAAAAGCGGACAGCTTTTGCCGTCTCCTATTCTGAAAATGCAGGACGGTGTCGCCGGTTATCCCGAAAAAGAGGTGCTTTCGCGTTTGAATTTTCAAATCGGACAAGAGGACCGAATCGCCTTTTTAGGACGAAACGGCAACGGCAAAACGACTTTGGCTCGAACAATTATCGGTCGCCTGCCTTTGAAAGAAGGGAGTATAGTCAAATCCGGCCGATTGAAAATCGGATATTTTTCACAAAATCAGTTGGAAGAGCTGGATAAAGATAAAACGGCGTTGGAACAATTTTTAAGCTGGTATCCGGATAAAACGCCGACACAGGGACGGACCATACTCGGATCGTTCGGGTTGATACAGGAAAGAGCTTTGACGAAAGTGGCTTTTTTGTCCGGCGGAGAAAAAACACGGTTGCTCTTTTGTCATTTGGCTCAGGAAGAACCTCAACTTTTGATTATGGACGAACCGACGAATCATTTGGATATTGAATCCCGACACGCTTTAACGGACAGTTTGAACGCTTATGACGGGGCGCTGATTCTTATTTCTCACGACATGGCGTTGTTGGAAACGGTATGCGACACGCTGTGGCTGGTTGACAAGGGGACTTGTCGTGAATTTTCCGGCGATTTGGAAGAATATCGGCGGTTTATTTTAGAAAGTTCCAAAGAAGAAAAAGAGGATAAGAAAAAGGAAAAAGAAGAACAGGCTCGTTTGGCGGAAAAAGAAAAACAACGGCAACAGGCCAAGCAAAAAGCGCAAGAAAAAATGCGCCTGAAAAAACAAATTGCGGCGTTGGAACAGCAGTTGACCTCGTTGGAAAAACAATTGTCCGTCATTGAAGAAGCGTATTTGCACCCTTTATCCAAAGAAAAAATCGTCGCTTTGCAAAAAGAACAAGCGATGCTTTTAAAAGAAAAAAAGACGGTTGAAGAAAAATGGTTTGACTTGTCTTCTTTAGCGGAGGAAAATGAAAATTATTCGGAAAAAAAGTAAAAGATTTTTCTGATTTGAGATGGAAAAACCACAATTTAAAAAGGAGTAAAAAAATGGCCTATGATTCTGAAAATGTTTTTGCGCAGATTTTAAGAGGAAAAATCCCGTCTGAAAAAGTTTATGAAGACGAATTTTCTTATGCGTTTAAAGATATTCATCCGCAAGCGCCGGTGCATCTTTTGGTCATTCCGAAAGGGCCTTACACGGATTTTGACGATTTTGTCTTGAATGCGCCGGAAAAGGAAAAAGAAGGCTATTTCAAAGCGATTTCCACGGTGGCGCATCAGGCGGGCTTAAAAGAAAAAGGGTATCGATTATTGTTTAACATCGGCAAAGATTCCGGACAGGCCGTGCCTCATTTGCACGCGCATATTTTAGCCGGCCGCGCTTTTTCGGACAAGATTGTGTAACTTTATCGGATAAAAAGCGCTCCTGCGTTTGTTGAAAGGGATATTTATGATTTTACAAGAAAAGCAAGACGTCTTGTTGCAAGAATATGACAAGGCTTTTTGGCAAAATCATTGGAAAGGAAACGTGCAAAGTAAAGAAGCCTTTGAATTTTGTGATAAAGGCTCTTCTTTGATTTTATCCGCGCTGCACGTGACAAGAAGCGTTTTGAATGGAAAAGAAAGAATTTCCGACAAGTACACCGGCGCTTTGGTGCGGCTTTTAGGCAAACAAAACAACCTGTCGACTTTAATACGGGTCAAGTGTTCTCAAGAAGAAGAGACAATCGCGGCGTATGTGTCGCAAAAATCTTTGCAAAATCATTATTTTCTGGATATTCACGGCTTTGATAAGGATATCGGGCAAGATATGTGTGTGGGTATCGGTAAACTGTTTGAACAAAAGAACGTGCCTTTTTTGAACCGACTTTTGGAAATGGCGGAAAAATTCGGAATAAAGACGGTGGTCAATCACCCGAAATATGTCGGCGCGCATGGATTTGCCGGTCAATATCAGGCTCTTTTTCATGCTCCGAATGTGATACAGGTGGAATTGGGCCCCTCTTTGCGAAATTTTTACGATTGTTTTTCGACGGTTGAAAAAATAACGATTCCTTTTTTTAATGAAGTCATCGCTTGTTATCAAAAGCATGCTTGTCCGGACAAGGATTTTTTGAATAAACGGCTGTCTTTTGAAAAATAAACGCTTGTTTGAAGGGGACTTTTTAGGAAAAAAACAAAAAAATCCGTTGCTTTGGCTCTGTTTTGAAAAAGAGACTTGACAAGCCGAAAAAAAAAACATACACTGCCGCATCATTCTGTTATGAAGAGGTGTATTATGAGGATTCGAAATTCATTGAGATCGGCTAAAGAACGCGATAAGGATTGCAAACTTGTTCGCAGAAAAGGTCGTGTTTTTATTATTAACAAAAAGAACCCCCGTTATAAAACAAGACAGGGTTAGTTGATAAATATCGTTTTTCGGAAGGCCCATTTTAAAAATGGGCTTTCTTTTTCTGTTTAAATATTTTTTGTTTTCAAGGGCAGACGGAAGGGCAGACGGATATGTCGGAAAATATCCGAAACACGGAATCGGAACAAAGCACGGAAAAGAAAATTTCCGCTCAAGCGTTGTCTCTTGTGAAAAAACGCAAAATGACGGCACTGACGGTCTTTTTGTTTTTTTTCATTACGTTGTTGACCGGCGTGATGATGATGAGTTTGTTTATTATTCCGCTTGTTTGGCTGTGCTGTGAGGTGGCTTTTTATATTCAAAAGAAAAAAGCGGATATCCGTTGCGTGTATGTGCCTTTTTTTGTGTTTTTGTTCAGAATAGCCGGTATCGGGGCTTTGGCGTCGTTTGGTTGGTTTCTTGTCGGCACGCCGCTTTGGATGCAAAAACTCAGTCACTATCTTGAAAGATTTTCTTTGATTTCATGGTTTGAAATCGGGTCGTATATGTATGGCCGTATTTTTATTTGCTTTTGGATATTTGTGATTTTGTTTGTTCTTTCTTTTTTCTGTTTGCGTCCCAAAAAAGAATCGTAAAGCCGTTTTTCAATAATTGAAAGTATTCAAGTTCATACGGCGATAGGAAAGCGCTTCGGCGATATGTTCGAAAGCTACACTTTCGCACTCCGCCATATCGGCGATAGTTCGTGCGACTCGCAGGATTCTAAAGTATCCGCGCGCCGACAGTCCCATTTTTTCGGCCGCTTTTGCCAACAGATTTTTCCCTTTTTCATTCAAAGCGCACGTCTGTTCTAAAAATTCTCCATCGGCGCCGGCGTTGGTCAAAAAAGGTTTGTTGAAAGATTTATACCGATTTTGTTGAATTTGGCGCGCCTTGAACACACGAGCGGCAATCTGTTTTGAGGAAGGACTGTCTTTTTCCTTTTGTCCGAGTTCCCAAGGATTGACGGCCGGCACTTCCACATGCAAATCGATTCTGTCCAACAGAGGACCGGATATTTTGGCCAGATATTCCGCACCGCATTTAGGCGCTCTGGAGCATTCCATCGCCGTGTTGCCCAAATAACCGCAGCGACACGGATTCATCGCGGCAATCAGTTGAAAACGCGCGGGATAGGTAATATGGCAAGCGGCTCTGGCGATGCTGACTTCTCCGGTTTCCATCGGTTGGCGCAGAGATTCAAGAGTCGCGCGTTGAAATTCGGGAAGTTCGTCTAAAAACAAAACGCCGTTGTGGGCTAACGAAATTTCTCCCGGACGCGCTTTGGCGCCGCCGCCCGCTAAAGCCGGCATAGAAGCGGAATGATGCGGATCGCGGAACGGACGCGTTTGCACCAATCGTCCTTCTTTCAATAAGCCGGCAATAGAATGAATAATGCTGGTTTCCAACATTTCTTTGGCGGTCAAGGGCGGTAAAATCGACGGGAGCCTTTTGGCAAGCATGGATTTACCGGACCCCGGAGGGCCTATCATCAACATATTGTGTCCTCCGGCAGCCGCGATTTCCAAAGCTCTTTTGGCGGTTTCCTGCCCTTTGATTTCCCGCATATCCAACAGCTGAAGGGCTTTTTCGTCCAAAGGATCTGTTTTTTGAGGCTTCGGAAGGAATTGTTCCCCTTTCAAATGATTCATCAGACTGAGCAAATCCGGCGCTGCGATAATGTCCGGATTGGCGGACCATAACGCCTCCGATCCTTGATCCTGCGGGCACACAAATCCCAAATCTTCTTGCGTGGCAAAAACGCTGGCAGGTAAAATGCCGGAAACAGGCGCGATGGCCCCGTCCAGTCCCAGTTCTCCCATAATGATAAAGGAGGACAATTCTTCGGCGGGAATAATTTCCATGGCGCTTAAAAGCCCTAAGGCAATCGGCAAGTCAAAATGAGAACCTTCTTTGGCAACATCGGCCGGCGCCAGATTCACGATAATTCTTTTGGCGGGAAGAGATAAGCCCAAAGAATGAAGAGCCGCCCGAATTCTTTCTTTGCTTTCCGCAACGGCTTTATCCGCCAAACCGACGATGGTAAAAGACGGCAGACCGGAGGCTATCTGCACTTCGGCGGTTATTTTTAAAACATTGACGCCTTGAAAAGTGACTGTCTGAATTTTTGAATACATTTAGAACCTTGGAATCCTGTTCTCCGGACGCCATTTGCGTGTGGGATACCCTTCATTTTGGGGCATATCGTCCTTTCCGGTAAAGTTCGGTTTGTCCTGAATTTTCAGATAACCGTTTTTTTCATAGTATTGAATGCACGGCAAATCATCAACATCGCAAGTGGCCAAATCTCTTTTGACGGGGTGTTGCAAAACCGTGACGAAAACCTGCAC
>CAVDQP010000001.1:0-3573 GCA_963611245.1 Holdemanella biformis | reverse complement strand
AACCTGCACCGTGTGTTTTTGGTAATTGTCCGCTGTCGGCAGAATGCCTTTTTTAGAGGCAGCTTTCGAATCTTTAGCCGCTTTTTGGGATTGCGCAATCGCTTCGGCTTTTTCCTTTTCCTGAAGAGAGGAGACGGATTTTTCCTGCGTTTTGTCTTCCTTGTCGACTTGTTCTGTTACAAAATAATCTTGTCCTTTGTATGAAACGGTTTTATCGGTTTTTTCCGTTTCAATCCGGCTTTGAAAAGCCGGTTTTTTCGGTTTTGATTTTTGAACGGAAGCGGAAGTTTCTTTATCGCCGAAAATATTCTGCAAAAAGCCCGTTCTTTTTTGATTTTCAACCGTCCCGTTGACATAACTTTTTGAACTGATGGAAGAACAGCCGGCAATTCCCAGCAAAAACAGGAACAAAAATTTCATTCGAAAGCCTCTTTCTTTGTTTTATTTTTTTTAACAGTATAAATAAAAACGCCAAGAAACAAAAGCACTTTTTTAAAGCGCTTTTGTTTTTCTTGTTTTTTTGAAGGTTCTCTTTTTAAAAGAGGGTTTGTTTGTCAAAAGGTCTGCTTATTTTGAAACGATGACCATGGCTTCGCGCAAAACACGGTCTTTGCCGATGGTGTATCCGGCTTGCACTTCTTGTAAAACATGGCCGGAGGGGACGCCTTCTTTTTCGGCTTCCTGAATGGCTTTTTGCCTGTTCGGGTCAAAAGGTTTGTCGACGCAGTCCATGCGTTCGATGTCAAAAGCTTTAAAAGCGTTCATCAGCTCTTTGTAAGTCATTTCAACGCCGGTTCTTAAAGACGTGTAAAATTGAGACGGCGCTTCTTCTTGTGAAGAGGACGGCGCAAAACTGAGAGCTCTTTCCAAATTGTCGGCAACGGGCAACAGCTTTAAGGCAAAAGAGGTAAGGGAATATTTTGACGCTTTTTCAATGTCTAAAGCCGTTCTTTTGCGCAGATTTTCCATTTCCGCGTAGAGCCTTAAATAAGAATCTTTCGCTTCGGCCAGCTGCCCTTTCAACGTTTCAAATTCGGCGTTCAGTGTCTCTGGTTCTTCCGCTTCATTTTTTTCGGGGGAGTCTTTTTTTAATTCCGTTCCCGCCGTCGTCTCTTCTTCCGGTTCATATTCCCTCGGAAAGGGGCGGTTTTCTTGTTCCGAAAAATCTTTTTTATGTTTTTTCATCAGTTAGTCCTTTTTTTTCAATTCTTTTTAATTATAATACATTTTCAAAAGATAACTTTAATGTGGTATGTTTTATTCTCTTTTTCAAGGGGAATTGTAAAAGAAAGGAAAAAACAAATGATAAATCAACAGATTGTCCGTTTTGAAAACAGGGCTGTCGACGCTTTAAGACCGTTACGATTTCAAACGCAAGTGAATAAATACGCGGAAGGTTCTTGTTTGGTGGAAACCGGAGACACGCGGGTTTTGTGCACGGCGACTTTGGAAGAAAAAGTCCCTTTGTGGGTCAGAGGAACGGGAAAAGGGTGGATTACGGCGGAATACGGAATGCTTCCCCGTTCGACGCAGGAAAGAATGGACCGAGAGGCAAAAAAAGGACAATCCGGTCGCACGCATGAAATTCAACGGCTTATCGGCCGATCGTATCGTTCTGCCGTGGATTTGAAAAAAATGGGGGAAATCTGTATCAAGCTGGATTGCGATGTGATACAAGCGGACGGAGGCACGCGGACGGCTTCCGTTTCCGGCGGTTTTGTCGCGTTATATGAAGCTTTCAAAACCATGATGAAAAAAGGAATTATTTCCTCTATTCCGGTGAACGATACCGTTTGCGCCGTGTCTTGCGGCATTATTCAAGGCGTGCCGATGCTGGATTTGGATTATGAGGAAGATTCGTCCGCTTGGGTGGATTCTAACTTTGTAATGACCGGCGCCGGTCGTTTGGTTGAAATTCAAGGAACGGCGGAGCACAATCCTTTTTCGTCCGATGAATTTTTGCAACTGCTTGCTTTGGCTCAAAAAGGGTGCGCCGAAATTACGCGGGCTCAAAAAGAAATTTTGGGTATAGGGTGATTTCTTTATCCGTTTGAAAAACAGAGCCATTTTGAAAAAAACGGTCAAAAAAGGAGTTTTATTTTGTCACAAGAACCAAAACTGTCCGGTCAAGTTGTTTTAGCTTCTCAAAATGAAGGAAAATTAAAAGAATTTCGGGAATTGCTCAAAGATTTTCCGATACAGTTGTTGAAAGCGTCGGATTTTATGACGCAAGACGTTCCGGAAACAGGGAAAACTTTTCGGCAAAACGCTTTAATTAAAGCCAAAGCCGTAGCTCAAGCGTCGGGTTTGCCGGCGTTGGCCGATGATTCCGGATTTTGTCTGAAAGCTTTGAACGATGCCCCCTGGATTTACACCGCTCGGTTTATTAAGGAACACGGCTCTGTTCAAAAGGCTGCGGCTGTTCTTAATGACAGGTTGGAAGGTCTTTCAAAAGAGGCGTGTTTTATCTGTGTGTTGGCGTTGGTTTTGCCTTCCGGTGAAGAATTTGTTTTTGAAGGCAAGTGTTCAGGCGATTTTGTGTATCCGCCGAGAGGTGAAAACGGTTTCGGCTTTGACATTGTTTTCAGACCGAACGGATACGACGAAGTTTTTGCTCAAATGCCGGACGATTTGAAAAACACTCTCAGTCACAGAGGAAGAGCCTTGGAACTTTTTACGCAAAAAATGTTTCATCAACCTCTTTTCAAAAAGCTTTAAAAAGAAAAAAGCCCTTTGAAAAAAGGGCTTTTGTTTTTTTTGAAAAAATTTACTTAAAAACGAAATTCAATTTCATGGCTGTGGCGTCTTTTCCGCAAATTGTGCTGGCGTCCGCGGCAGAAACGGGAGACGCGTGCTGAGCAATAGGCGTCCCATCGTCTGTTGTGTTTGTTTCGCTGGTTCTTTGTTCGCCGGCATAAACGTCCACAAATTTCAAATCCTGCATGACAAGCTTATAACATTGAGCGGAAGATAATCTTGTGTATTGGATTTCAAAGGTAGAGTTGCTGTTTTTTGACAGGGCAACATAAACATCGCCGCCCAAAGCGTGCTTGACAACCGCTGTTTTTTCGGTGCCGTTTACCGTGCAACCTTCCAAAAAGACTTCTTCCTTGCACAATTTATAAATTAAAGCGGAAGAGGTCAGTTTTCCCATTTCTCTGTAATCTCTTTGCCAAGAATAAAGTTTTCTGATGTTGGAAGCGGCCGAAGTCAATGTTTCCCCGACGGAATTTGATCGTATGTTTTGTAAAGCATACTGGTATCCGGATAAAGCGCCGGCCGTCAAAACGCCCATAATGCCGATGACGCCGATAACCTCCAAAAGGGTTTTCCCTTTTTCGCAAGAGGACAGATGACCCATAAATTATCTCCTTTAATCAAACTTTTTTTAATTTTACAACTTTTGTCTCAGAAAAACAATATTTTTTTCATAAAAAGGGAAGAGGGCTTTTTTTATGCTTTTTTCTTTAGGCTTCGTTGATTTTTTTAAGGAATTTCCGTTTGTTTTAATTGGAAAAAGCTTGATTTTATCTACGGGCAAGTCTATACAGAACTTTATGGAATGCTATATTG